>NZ_RQHK01000002.1:0-205000 GCF_004770475.1 Leptospira mtsangambouensis | reverse complement strand
TCTGATAAATTGTTTGTTTCACAATGCCTTGGCCTTCTTCTACTTTTTCCAAAACACCATTTGACAATTCTGAAACCACATAAGTTGCCTCAGCAATTTTTGCGATCGCAAGTGTATTTTCTTCTACTGCCGATTTGTTTTCTGAAAATGCTTCCAATTGGGTATTTGAATTACTTCGCACTGTTGTCATTGATTCTGAAATTGTCGCAGCAACGCTTGCAGATCCTTTTGCACTTTCAATCAACTGATCTGCCGATTTCAATACTTCATTTGAAGATTGCGAAACAACCTGAATCATCGTTCGCAAACTATTCGTCATTTGATCAAAATCAGTAAGAAGTGATCCAATTTCATCTTTATATAGATGGTTAGATTTTGAAGTCAAATCTCCTTCTCTTGCTTTTCCGATGAGTGACTTCACGTGATTGATCTTCTTTGCAAAGATTGCTGCAAAAAAATAGGAAAACACTAAGGAAATGACAGAAGCAAAGATAGCACCGAAAAAGAATAAGTAGGAAAGGGACTTAAGGCGCTCTTCATAAAAAATAGCCTCTCTCCCACCAGAACCAACAATCCAATCCCAAGGTTCATAATAAATCTGATAGGCTATCCAAGAATGAGTTGGCTCCTCTCCCTCTTGCCACAACTCATAAACTATTTTTCCGGTTCTTTCTTTATTCGACCAAGTGTCTCGAACCGTAAATTTTCCATCAACCTGGTAATCCCAAAGATTGACTCCTTCAATGTTAAAGGGGTTCATTGTAAAAACACCATTCGGACGAGAGGCCCAAACTCTCATGTCCAATTTGGCAGACATTTTGCCTTTGGACAAGTCGCGAACTCCATCGGATCCTTTAGGTCCCAAAATATAGATCCTAGCCATTTCTTGGGCGTCCGCTAAACTTATTTTTCCGGCCTTTACATCTTCATTTAACAAATCGATCACAGCGACTGAATCAGTTGCCAAGGTTTTAAACAATTCTCCACCGAGATTTACAATTTGGTTTTTTGCAGAATGATATACGAGATAAAAAATTGGGCCAAGTACTAAGTTGAGCACAAAAAAAATGAAGATCATCAGCTGAGTACGGATACTAAGAGAATATAGTTTATGAAGAATTTGTTTTAACATACTTTGTAAGTTATCGATTGAATTATGAGGAAACAAAAACTTCCGATGAAATGAAAGTATTTTTTTAATATCTCTATATTTATTAATCCACTACAAATCATCTAGTGGCAATTCACCAATAAGAACAATGTACTTTTCAGCACCAATTGTAAATAAAAAATTAACCAAGTCCCCAACTGACCAAGATGAAGAGACATAGATTTGGGCATTGGTCACCCTCATTACAAAAATCAAAACTCAGATTGAACAAGAAGATAACGATAGTGAAGGCAGATTATTTTTTTAGCATATGTTTTTGTAAACGTATCATATACTGATAGGTCAAGACTTCGAAAATAAATAGGATGATCATATATCTATGAATGATAAAAACTCAACTGATGCAAATAATCCAAGAAGCATTCAACATCCTTTTGATAAGAATTAACTCATACCTCAATATTCTTAAACTGATTTTATAAAGTAGAACTACGAACCAAAGAAAAACTTGCAAATGTTAAACTGAATCCTTTAGAACCACCAAACATACCCACTATCTTCAGGATTTATCACCCAATCATCTGTGCGAAACTTAGAGACGTTCAGTTCTCTGAACCAGAGAATCTAACACATCAAGCAGGAACCACTGGTGTATATTTTAAGAATAAATTAAATTTCTGTTTTTACGATTTTTCAAATGAACCAAACCGTTTTACTTGCCAAATTCTCAAATCCTTACAGATTTTGCAAAAATTAAGGAAGTCAAAATGAACAAATTTCGCATCACGGGAATTATATTACTCCCCCTATTCTTGTTTGTAACCGCCTGTAAGTCCTCTGTCTACAGGTTAGAGTCTCCCAAGTCCAAAGAAGAAATCAAATCAGTAGGTTTGGTCGGATATGGAATCTATTTAGAATATCCACCTGGTCTTTTTGGAAGTGAAAACCAATACCAATTTGGTCAGGCATTTGGAGACCTAATCGTTAAATTGGATGCAGATAGCAAAGTGAATGCCAAAAAAAGAACTCCAGATCCAGCAGATGTCTTAGTAGAAGAAACGGATAAGGAAAAAATTTATAACGGTAAAAAATTACCAATCATTTCCTTCGTTTCACGGATTGTTCCTGTTGATGGAAAATCATATACTGTTTCAACTACAGGTTATGTTTATTGCCAAACCAAAATTGTATTTGTTAACGGAGTTCCTACAACACAACAACAATGTAATAATGTGTATATAGACTTTGATCCAGAAGACAGTTCTAAAGTAATGAAATTCAAAGCAAAACCAGGTGAAATTCAATATTTAGGATTGTTTAAAGGGGTATTAAAGGAAACAACTTCTGATGACCAATTTGCGCTTTCAGCAACCTTAGATGAGTTAATCGGTCTTTCCAATAAAAAGAAATTTGTTTTAGAAAAAGACAATGGTTTCATCCTAAAATCAAATTCAGAATTACTCAAAGACAAATACTACTACCCAGATTTACGTAGAGCAGGTTTTGACGAGTTTGTTTTTTTAGAAGGTGTGAGCAAAGCGAATCCGAACTCCTACTGGAAAGAAGTTGCAGATAAAAAACTTAGTAAATTTAAAAAATAAACTTTATACCTTCAATCAGGAAAACTAATGATTAAACCTTTTTATAAAAACCTAACATTAATGATTCTGGGAATTCTAACAATCAACTGTTTGAATTTTCGAAGTGGTGAATATGAAGGAACTCCTATTGTCAAAAACTTTGGTACTTCAAAAAAGTTAGCAGTGAAAGTGAATGCCACTTACCAGGGGACAGTGAATGGAGAACCTGACGATCCACATGAATTTTTGAAGCAAAAATGGCAAAATGAATCTGCTAAACTTTTGAATGAAAGCGAGGATGTTTATTCTACCAGAAGTCAAACAGAAGCAGACTATACATTTGATATCAAAGCGACAGAAGATCGTGGTTATTTTTCTGCCAAAGTATCTCTTTGGCTTTCTTTGCCAACTCTTGGGATTTTACCTTATTACGCAGGATCCCATATTACTATGAATGTAGTTGTGAAAGATAAAAAAGGGAAAGTTATTGCCGAAATGAAACGTGAAGAAAAAAGAACTGAAGTCGGCCAAATCTTACTTTTATTTGTAATGCCTTTTGCTGATCCAGTGGCAAAAGTAGATGCACAAAGAAGAGATTTACTGAGTTCAGTCTTTGCTGAAATCAAAGAAAAAGGTTATTTAAAAAAATAACTTTCGAAAGATTCTCATTCTGTTCTGTTTGCAGGATGAGAATCAACTCTTCCATACAAAACCTAAATTTCCATTTCAGTCATTGTATAGCTGTCCCAAGTTTCAATTGGGTGATTGTTTTTCATTTGCTTTTAAACTAAAATCGAAACCGAGAAACAATCTTTTCCATTGAATCTGATACAGTTTGCAGACGATTTGCTTCTTCGGAAATTTCACCAAAGGTTGTAGAAATTTTTGAATGGTTCTCCCACAACTCTTGTAAATTGGTATTCGACTCTTCTGTATATCCTGTTTGTAATTTCATTTCTTCGGTAATTTGTTCTGCATCCCGCTGGAATTGAGCAACAAGGTCTTTTAATGACTTTACATTCTCGGAACTTGTTTCACTCGTCCGACCGAACATCTGCACTACTTTCGAAATTTCTTCAAATTTTAATTTTACATCTTCATTGGTGGAGATAATTTCTTTCATGGATTCCAAACTTTCTTTGGAAGCAACTTGAGATAACTTTACAACTCGTTTGATTTCTTCAATATTCTTGGCTGTTTCATCCGCAAGACGTGATACTTCACCAGCGACAACAGCAAATCCCCTTCCCATTGATCCGGCACGTGCCGCTTCAATGGAGGCATTTAAGGAAAGTAAATTCACTCTGTCAGAAATACCTTCTACAATAGAAATGGTTTCTTTGATATTTTCACTCATTTGATTCATCACTTCTACCTTTTCGTAGGCAGATTGGATAGCATCCTTTGCAACTTGAATGGTTCCAATAGAATGGACTGTATTTTGTGCCAAACCATCCGCTTTTACTGAAAGGTCAGTCATTTCTTCAGTGACTCGAGTGAGTTCTGTCACTAAAAAATTAGTTTTATCTTTCTGGGAAAGAACACGATCATAAGTCGCTCGGGATAAATTTTGAATTTGGTTTACCGATTCAAAAGTGGAGTCTAGTTTGTTTTTTTCTGCACTTACCTGAGAATCGATGACACTTCCTTTATCTAAAATTAATCTAGAAGTAGAAAGGAGAGAGATAGCTTCAACTTTTGCGGTTTGGAAATACTGGCGTAACGATTCCATAAATAAGTTTAATTTAGTGATCGTATGACTCAAGTTTGTGGCAGAAAGCTGTGGGATGGTTTCCGATAGTTCCCCTTTAGATAGTTTTTCTATCGAGTGGTTTAAGTTACCAATGTCTTCTTTAAGAGATTTACTACCAACATATGCTGCATAGATGATAATGACTACCATCATGATAAAAACAATTGGCATTTGGTAAAACCAATAAGGAGAACGAAACTCCGTTAATAAAATTAAAAACAAATAATATCCAAACGTTAACATTGGTAACAAAGCAACCGCAATCATCGTAAAAAGATTTCTTTGGAACACACCAAAAACCCTAATTTTCGTTTCATCCAAAAGAACAGAAGACAATTCATTGGCTTTTAATACGGGACTCAAGTTTACTTCCGTTTGAAAATAAAATGCCAAATAGATAATGGGAGATAACATCACACAAGCATAAGGCAATGCTAATATTTCTTTCCACGGAAGTTCCAAAACGGTCGTTGCCATAAAGGAAAATCCAAAAATAGAAACGATCCAGCGGATGAGGATAACCTTTCCTTCCCAATGCGGATGTTCCAAAAGACCTTTTTTCAAAACTTCTAAGGTTTTTCCATCCGTCTGACTAGAATAAGCTAACAGGCGTTTTAATCTACGATACCGTAAGGAAATTCCAATCACCAATGGGAGAAGGGAAAGTAGAGAACCAAGGATGGCAAGTTGGATGAGAGTTGTAACATCAAAACGTGAGGCAAATAAACAAAAGTTTATAAAATAAGGAAAAATCAGTAAGTAAAGAGGAGCTTCTATTGCAATAGTCAATTTTCTGATGAGTAGATTCTGATTCATGCTCTTTGGTCCGCCATTTCGTTTGACAATCATTTCAGAAATCCCAAAGGACTTCACCTACTTTCGTATTTTTTTTCAACTAGGAACAACCCGAGTTCTAGGTTCAGGATTCAATTTAATAGGCTCGAAACTCCGAAATTATGCGGATTCTAGTTTTAAAATGGAAATTTCAGAAGGAGCCCCTAATCGAAATGGAGGACCCCAATATCCGGTTCCACGACTAACATAAATTAAAGAATTTTTATACTGATGCAAACCGGAAACAAACTTTTGGGCAAAATAAATCAAAATATTTCCGGGAAAAAATTGTCCGCCATGAGTGTGCCCAGAAATCTGCAACTGAAAGCCAGCTTCACTTGCTTCATAAATACTATTGGGTTGGTGGGCCAATAGTATTTTAAAATCACAATTTTCACCACCAAGCATTGCTCGTTTAGGATCTGTTTGGTGAGATTTGATCATTCGACCGGCGGTTAGGTCCGTAACCCCAGCCATTAATAATTTTGCTTTGCCAACTGTTAAAATTTGATTTTGGTTGAGTAGGATTTTTACGCCTAAGTTTTGAATCTCAGGCAACCAGGAAAGAACGCCAGAATAGTATTCATGATTTCCCGTAACATAAAAGGTGCCATATTGAGACTGAATGCCGGCGAGTGGTTTTAAATGTTGTTTTAATGTAGAAGCTGGTCCATCCACCAAATCTCCGGTAATCACAACGGCATCAGGTGATTCTTGGTTAATCCTTTTCACAACTTTTTGCAAAAATTTTTCTTTGATCGTAGGTCCGATATGAACATCCGAAATTTGAACAATCTTAAAACCATCCAAGTCAGGATGTAAATTTTTAATAGGAACTGACACTCGTTTGTATAACAATCGAACGTGTGCATTAAAAAATCCAAGAGAACTGAGAGCAGTAGCGGCAACAATAGTTGAAAATGCCAAACTAAAGTTTTTGACTTCGGTGATTCCATCTAATGGAAATCCAAAATGTACCAAACTTGAAAACAAAACTTGTGAATATTGAGTGATAATTCCCAAATCCACCCAACGTAAAAAATCCATAAAAAGAACCAATGTGAATAGGATGGAAAAAAAACCAAAATTGGTAAAGGTGATATAAGCAAAGATTGTTTGCGTTTTTTCCCGTTTGGAAATCCGACTAAAGGTATAAGTCAAGGGAACAAGTAAAACCAAAGCTCCAATTCCCAATAAAATCACAGAAACTACCGGTCCATTCAGTGAAAGTCCTGAGATCAACCGGAAGGTAGAATAGTAATAGATAAATCCGAGTAACGATGTGAGAACGGACAAAAATAGGAAGAATGCTTTCAATTGAGTGACCCTATTCTTTGGACATAGATTAAATCACAAAAGTTGTCGATAATGAGACAGAAGGTTGAGGATGAAAGAAAAAGATACAGTTAGAACGAAGTCGGATGTAATTTTGATTGGCGCAGGAATCATGAGTGCCACCCTCGGAGTTCTTTTGAAAGAACTTGCACCTCACCTAACAATCACAGTTTTGGAACGTCTGGATGCAGCGGCAAGGGAAAGTTCCAATGCTTGGAATAATGCCGGAACTGGACACTCTGCCTTTTGTGAATTGAATTATACGATCGAAAATGAAGATGGTTCGATCCAAACGAAAAAAGCCCTTCAAATTGCTGAATGGTTTGAAATTTCGAAAGAATTCTGGGGTTATTTATCTGGCACCAAACGAATTTTAGATGCAGATGAATTCATTCACTCTATTCCTCATTATAGTTTTGTTTGGGGGGAAGAAAATGTCTCCTTTCTTAAAAAGCGATACGAAGCTTTAAAAAAATATCAACTCTTTAAGGATCTCATTTATTCAGATGATACCAAAACTTTAACAGAATGGCTTCCACTGGTTATGTCTGGTCGTGATTCTTCAGAACCTGTTGCTGCTACCAAAATGGAATTAGGCACTGATGTCAACTTTGGAACTTTAACTAGAGCCATGTTTCGTTATTTAGAAAGTTTTCCAGATGTTCATGTTCATTATTTTGAAGATGTAAAAGATTTGGAACGAAGTGAAAATGGATTATGGCACCTAACATCAAATAATATTCAAACCCATGAAAAGGAACACCATGAAGCCAAATTTGTATTTATTGGAGCCGGTGGTGGTAGTCTTCCTCTTTTAGAAAAATCAGATATTCCTGAGGCTTCTGGCTTTGGTGGATTTCCAGTCAGTGGGCAATGGTTGCGTTGCCGCAACCGCGATGTCATCAAACAACATTTTGCAAAAGTATATGGAAAAGCGAATGTAGGTTCTCCACCAATGTCCGTTCCCCATTTAGACACAAGAATCATAGAAGGAAAAAAAGAACTATTATTTGGACCATTTGCAGGTTTTACGACAAAGTTTCTAAAACGAGGATCTTATTTAGACTTAGTGAAATCGTTGGAATTTGACAATATCTTTCCAATGTTATCTGCTGGGATGCACAACCTTCCATTAACAAAGTATCTCATTGGCCAGGCCATACAATCACATGAAGATAGGATCGATGCATTAAGAGAATACTTTCCTGAAGTAAAGTCAGAAGACTGGGAATTAGTGATCGCAGGACAAAGGGTACAGGTCATCAAAAAAGATGAAGAAGAAGGTGGCGTTTTAGAGTTTGGAACAGAGGTGGTTTCTGCAAAAGACGGATCGCTTGCAGCATTACTTGGGGCAAGTCCCGGTGCCTCCACTTCCGTTTCGATTATGTTAGAAGTTTTAGCAGATTGTTTTCCAAAAGAAATGTCATCAAATGAATGGAAATCCAAACTCAAAATGATGATTCCAAGTTTTGGTGAATCCATGAAAGATAACCCGGAAGTTTGTTTGGTGAGCCGAAGAAATACTGCCGAACTTTTGGAACTCAACCAAACAGAAAAAACAAACGTTGGTTCCAAAAGGTAATCAATCAAAAATACGATTGGGTTTCGAAGGTATTATTTTACTTTTTTTCGAAGCTCAATCACTACCTTTTCTTTTGATTCTACTGTATAAAGAGAGGAACCCTGAGTGGAATTGATGATCCGCTGTGGACTTACTCCCTTATCTCTTAAAATCCTAGAGATTGCTTGGGAACGTTCAAAACCAAGGTCGTAATTTTCATAATTTCCTGGTAAATCATCCCGAAAGGGGCTAGTATACGTAATCACGAGAACATCATAATCCTTATACTCATTTACTAAACTGCGAGCAATGGCATCTAAACGAGCTCTCCCCTCTAAGTGAATACGGCTTGTGGGTAGATCAAATATCTCACTTGCAAGAAATACAAATCTCTCCAGTTTATTTTCTAAAACCGGTTCTTTGGATTGGGTTGGAATTTCCGAACCTGCGGTATCTATGACTGAGTTAGGTTTGGTTTCTATCTCCGGTTTATCATCACCTAACGCGGGAAAACTGACACCCAATCCTATTTTGTAATATGTTTCTTCAAAATTTCCCTTGTTCCTATGACCAGAACTGGGTGCACTATAATTCACTATATAAACATTGGAATGTTCTAATTCAGCATTCACAAAAAAATGACTGTCGAAATGATACCTAAAACCGACAGCTCCGAATACACGATTCGTACCGCCACCGAACAATCGTTCGTATCCCGCACCACCTCCAACTCGAATATATGGATCCATCTGATCATTTGGTTGTAAGTGAAAAAAAAGATTCAAATCACCTGAAGTCGAATGGAAGACGTCTCTTTTTTTTTGAACAGCTAAGTCATAAGTATCTCCTTGGTTTAGTCGACTGAGGAGAGTAGAATAGTTTGTAGCAGTTAACGCATATAGAATAATCTGTCTTTCGTCTACGGACCGAAAGTTAGAAGCCCGGATCACTTGGTCAGAAACGGATAAACCAATTCCAAAATAACGAAACAATCCATATTCGAATCCCAATTCACCGAAATGGCTAGAAAGTTCAGTTCTCTGTTGGTTCACCATATTGATGGTATAATAATTCATATAAGCGGAGAGATTGTCCGCATAAGGAGAGTTTAGTGCAAGAAAATTCGGAAAATTTGTCTTTTCTACATTTTTTTCCAAAGTCCCCGAATTTTCGCCGATCCCAAAAGCGCCATTCCCATAGAAAATTAATTTTCCACGCTCAAACCCTTCTGCATGAACCGGTAAAATTGGGAAAAGGAAAACCATTCCACAGTAGGCAAGATAAGATTTCCAATTCATTTTCTGCATTTGTGATCTTTCATTTTATCAAGTGTTAAATCAAGCCGAAATTTTTTGCAAACTCTGTCACAAAACCTGAGGGGGTTTTCGTCTTGGTAATGAGGTATAAAGATGAAACCAAAAATTATCATATTAGGAGCTGGTTATGCAGGAATTATGGCTGCAAATCGCTTAGAAAAACAATTGGACGAGGTGGAAATTATTTTAATTTCCGAATCTAATTTCTTCCAAGAAAGAATTCGAAACCATGAAACCACTGTTCAGGAAAAAAGAAAAAACTACCAAATCAAAGATCTACTCCGAACACGAGTTAAATTTTTACAGGCAAAAATTACCAATATTTTACCAAATGAAAAATCGGTTTCACTTGAAGGAAGATCTGAACCACTCTTCTATGATTATCTGATTCTTTGTCTCGGTAGCACTGGAATCCAAAAAAAATCCAACTTTGAAAATTCCATTCAATCCCAAGAAGCCGTTTCCAAGTTTTTGAAAGATTCAAAACAAAAAGAAATTCAAAATCTTTGTATCATTGGAGGGGGACTGACCGGAATTGAAATGGCCACAGAATGGAAACACTACCACCCGCATTCTTCTGTAACAATTGTTGATCGAAATGAATGGGGAACTTCCTTTTCCAAAAAAGCAAAAGATTATTTACAATCCTATATGTTCCAGAACCAAATCCAAATTTTAGATAACATAAAGATCGAAACAATCTCGGAAAAAGAAATCATCTTTCAAAACCAAACCAAACTTTCGTTTGACGTTCTTTTTAATTGTTGCGGGTTTCATTGTTCTCCCCTTCCCAAACAAGCAGGTTTCTCAACGAATGAGAGAAACCAAGTGTATGTGGATCCATTCCTAAGGACTGTTGGACATCCAGAAGTTTTTGTTGCAGGTGATTTAGCTTATTTAGAAAACTCTTATTTAAGAATGGGTTGTGTGACAGCTTTACCGATGGGAGCTTATATTGCAGATCACCTCGCAGATCTCATACAAGGAAAAAACATTTCTCCTTTTTTATTTCAGTTTTTTGGAAGGTGTATATCTTTGGGTAGAAATGAAGGGCTCATTCAATTTACAGACAAAGATGATAAACCGAAAGAGAAAATCATTAAAGGAAAATGGGGAGCTCGTATCAAAGAAATGGTAAACCGTTTTACAATCTTTTCTTTGAAGATGGAAAAACTCCTTCCGTTTCGATTCTATTTTTGGCCGAAAGGAAATCCGATCCAGATGGAAAATAAATTACAGAAGAACCCAGTCCCAATCGGAGTTTAATTCCATGAATGAAATTCAAATATTTTTAAAATGGAAACACTATCTTTTTTCCATTGCATATCGGATTACAGGAAGTTATGCGGATGCAGAAGACATTGTACAGGAGAGTTATCTTAGATGGCTCTCCGCAAAAAAAGAAGATATTCAAAATGAAAAATCCTATTTGGGAAGTATAACTGCAAGACTTGCATTTGATCTTTTGAAAAAGGCTTCTAGAAAAAAAGAAACCTACATTGGACCTTTTTTGCCAGAACCAATTCCAGAAACTGCTGAATCAATGGATGATGAAAGAATCAACTTTGCATTTCTCGTGATTCTCGAAACACTCAATCCAAAAGAAAGAGCAGTATTCATATTACGAGAGTTATTCGATTTTTCTTATGAAGAAATCGCAGAAATAATCGGAAAATCTCCTGATAATTGTAGGCAAATCTTTAGCCGAGCCCGTGTGGCAATTCAATCCAGAAAAAAGAAATTTGAACCTGACCCAAATCTTCATTCTAAACTTTTAATCGAATTTAGTTTTGCATGTTATCATCAGGACACTCAATCGCTCACCAAACTTTTATCTGAAGATGTCATTGCCTATGCGGATGGAGGTGGCAAAGTTCATGCTGCAAGAATTCCAATTCCAGGAATCCAAAGAGTTGTTACATTATTAAAAAAAACGACAGAGAAAAAAGCAAAATCAACAGAAATCTATTTTGGTTATGCCAACGGTTCACCAGCACTTGTGGGATATTCGAACGAAGTTCCAAGTTTTGTTCAAATTTTTACAATCCAAAACAACCAAATCGACACCATCTTCAATTTAGTAAATCCTGATAAACTAAAGGGCTTTCAAAACAAAGAAAATCTAATTAAACTGGGATATCTACGGAAACCAAGCTGGATAACCTGGGTTCTTTTCAACGTAAGGCGGTGGTACCTCATCCGTAATTGATGCAGTTTTTTGTGTTTTCTTTCGTCCAATCAGTTGAAGGCAATGAAGATCACAAAACCAATCTTCCTGTTGATATTTTTGACCACATCGTTTAGCCACTGTGGCGTAGGTCAGGATGTTAGTGTACCAGTTGCCCAAAATGCCGTTTTAGATTTAAGACAATGGAACTTTGAAACCATGGGAAATGTGCCCCTCAATGGTGAGTGGAAAATTCATTGGCAAAACTGGAACCCAAACGAAGACCTATCTTCAAACGAGTTTACAAATGTACCAGGTCACTGGACCAATCACAATGGGGAAAAATACCCAGCCGGATTTGCGACCCTCAGTTTAAAGATCCTGGTTGCAGAAAACACAAAAAATCTTTATCTTCAAAATGGAGTTACTCGCAATGCCTTTGAAATAGCAGTGGATGGGGAAACCATTTACCAATCAGGAATCATTGGAGAAAACTATGCCAATGAAGTTCCTCACTTAAACATTCAAACAGTTGCTCTGCCCAATTCATTAAACAACCAAATCAATTTAGTCGTTAGAATTTCCTGTTTTCATTATCATATCTGCGGTATTGCAACACCTTATCACCTAGGTTCACATTCTGGAATCAATCGATCCTTTTTAGAAGCGATTACACGTGATGTCTTTGTATTAGCATCACTATTTACGTTAGCATTTTTCCATTTGATTTTGTATCTATTTTGGAGAGATGAAAAAACCCATGTTTTTTTCGCCGCTGTCTGTTTTATTGCTGCGATACGATTGTTTACCACTGGTGAAACTCGTTTCATCTATAACTATCTTCCTATTGGTTTTTATGAAACGATTGTAAAATTCAATGGGATTAGTTTTGTTTTGCTCTATATTTCATTTGTTTTGTATGTAAAGGAAATTTATAACGCAAAAGAATATCGTTTTGTGTATCGGGCAAACTTCATCATTGCTTCTTTGTTATTTTTTGCGTTGCCACTTGATATATTAACATTTTCAAAATTTCTCGGCATTCATCTCATTCTTTCCTTATTCACTTTATTTGGAATACTATATCCTATCGTCGATGGTGTGATTTTAAAAAAACCGGGAAGTAAATTTTTTCTTTTTTCTGTCATTGCAACAATGGCACTATTCTCTCTCGATATACTTACGGAATTTGCCAAAAAAGGGACCGCCTATCTCGCGCAATACGGATTTTTAGTATTTGGTTTATCCCAAGCCCTATTTATTGCTGATCGGATGATTGAAAATTTCAAAAACAAAGAAAGGCTAAAACAAGAAAAAGAAAATGCCGAAGCAAAAGTAAATTTCAAAACATCATTTTTATCTACTATGAGTCACGAAATCAGAACTCCCATGAACGGGATTTTGGGTATGACTCAAATTCTGCAACAAACGGACCTAACCGAAGAACAAAAAGAATATTTAAATCTAATTCAGTTCAGCGGAGACAATCTATTATTACTTGTGAACGATATTTTAGATTTAACAAAATTAGAATCGGGGCAATTTGAGTTACACCTTGAACCTGTTCCTTTACCAAAATTTCTAAACGATTGTATCAATCTTTTTAAATCCCAATCAGATCCAAATCGCCTCCTCATCTCATTAGAACTTTTGAACACTCCGCCAAATTTCCTAATGACTGATCAAAGACGATTTGCACAAATTCTAACCAATCTTCTAAGCAATGCAGTTAAGTTTACAGAGAAAGGAACCATCACAGTTACTGTAGAATTTATACCTTTGTTAGATGGAAAAGTTCGATTGGCAATCTCGGTAAAAGATACGGGAATTGGAATTCCGGAAGATCGAATGGGAATTTTATTCCAACCGTTTTCCCAAATCCATTCCCATCTGACAGAAAAAACAGTCGGCACTGGGCTTGGACTTGCCATCACAAAAAAATTAATAGAAGAGTTGGGTGGCTCTATTTCCGTACAAAGTGTATACGGACGGGGTTCCAACTTTTTTTTCCAATTTGATTCACAAATTCCCTCCGACTCCTTTCGAACCGAATCATCCATAAACCAAGGGGAGATACTGACAAAAACCGAATGGGATTCCAAACTCGCTGAAAAATATCCCATAAAAATTTTGATCGCAGATGATGACCCTATCAATCAAAAAGTTTCGGATCTGTTTTTGAAAAAACTTGGATTTACCGCCTTACAAGCAGATAACGGAGAAAAAACCTTGGATATGATACGTTCTGAACAACCAGATCTAGTATTTATGGATGTCCAAATGCCCGATATGGATGGAATCACTGTCACCAAGTGCATTCGCCAATCCAAAACCATATCCAAACAACCTGTGATCATCGCCCTCACAGCCAATGTGTTAGAAGAAGAAAAACAACGATGCCTTTCGGCTGGTATGGATGATTTTATGACAAAACCGCTTCTTTTACACGATCTCGATTTTATGATACGAAAATGGGCAAAAAAGGATTTAGCACCGTCCAATCATTAAGGACGATATTTTGGCAACAACTCTCGGCAAACTCCCTCACGGTGATATTCTCAAACGGATTTCTCAGTCTGAACATTTCCAATCTGGAAGTTTTCAAAACATTGAACATACAGAAATGTTAGCACCTAACAGTTCTTACTGGAAAATGGCTATCAAATATTGGCAAAAACCAAATTCCATTCGGCCTTCTTCCCCCATTCCCTCTACTAAAATCAATTTAAAAGAATTAGATGCAAACAAAGCACAATACATTTGGTTCGGGCATTCTTCTTATCTTCTTCTGGCAGAAGGAAAAAAAATATTAGTGGATCCTGTTTTTTCCGGTTATGCATCTCCTGTGCCTTTTGCAGTTCAATCGTTTGAAGGAACTGATATTTACCTTCCTGAAGATATGCCAGATTTAGACATTCTGATCATTACTCATGATCATTACGACCATCTTGATTATGAAACAATGCTAAAAATACATCCGAGGACAAAAAAAATCATCGTTCCATTAGGTGTCTCTGCACATTTATTGTCTTGGGGAGTACCTCTCTCAAAAATCATTGAATTGGATTGGTTTGAAACAAAAGAAATTGATCCCATTATTACAATCACAGCCACTCCAACACGACATTTTTCTGGACGAAGTGTACTAAGAAACAAAAGCCTTTGGTGTTCTTATGTTTTGAAACTTGGAGAGTATAAAGTTTTTATTGGTGGAGATTCAGGATACGGATCGGTGTTTGAATCCATTGGCAAAAAATACGGACCATTTGATTTGGCTTTTTTAGAATGCGGGCAATATGGTGACGACTGGCCTTCCATTCATATGCGCCCAGAAGAAACAGCTATGGCTGCAGCTAATATTGGTGCAAAATCCTTTGTTCCAGTGCATTGGGGAAAATTTATTTTGTCTCTGCATCCTTGGAATGATCCTATCAAACGAGTGCTTGCTGCTTCCCAAAATATAAAACTAAATTTACAAGTGCCAAAAATTGGAGAAAGTTTTGAATTCACAGGATCTGGCAGTGTGGATGGTTGGTGGAATTTTCAATGAAAAAAAATCTAGCCACCAAATATAGTCAGATCAATTTGGATTCGGTTAAAAAATGAAAAATGCACTTGTCGTTGGAGCCACATCCGACATTGGAATTTATATAGCAGAATCTCTCGCAAAAAGAGGATATTCACTTTCTTTAACGGGAAGAAATAAACAAAAGTTATCTGATACACAATTTAAAATTAAGTCTCAATTTTTGGTTCCTGTGGAAATTTTTGAATGGGATGTTACCAATTTTCATTCTCATCAACAGTATTATGATGGACTTTCCCAAAAACCAAATATTGTTTTTTTCGTAGTCGGATACTATGAAGATCAAACCAAAGCAAGAGAAGATCAAAATGAACTTCTTCGAACCATTCAGACAAACTACTCTGCGGTTGTTTCTCTTATAAACATCATTTCTTTGGATATGGAGAAAAGAGAAGAAGGAACCATTGTTGCTATAAGTTCTGTAGCTGGAGACCGAGGTAGGCAAATGAACTATATATACGGGAGCGCAAAGGCAGGACTTACCACATATCTATCAGGTCTTAGGACTCTCTTGTTTCCAAAGGGAGTCCATATCACAACAATCCAATTAGGACCAGTTTATACAAAAATGTCGGAGGGCCATAACTTAATCCCTTGGCTCACCTTACAACCTAAAGTTGCCGCAGAACTCATCGTTCGTGCAGGATTAAAGAAAAAAAATTTAGTATACATTCGTTGGCCATGGAAATGGATTATGATGGTGATTCGTATGATCCCCGAATGGATTTTCAAACGCCTTCCACCTTTTTAACCAAAGAAAACACTACGGGTAACTAATATAATTCCAAATGGATTGGAATCCATTGACCATAGGGCAACTGTGTAAAGCGGCTGTCCCCATCCCGTTACAAGCACTTGTCACCAAACGATGGCTATTTCCAAATGGAGAACCAACACTTGTATTCGTAAGAGTTCCTGTCATAGAAAACTGACTTGACCAAGCATCTGTTACTTGGTTTGTATCCCCGCTAAAATTAGCGACCGTATCATTTTCATGAATGAGTCCATAATAAGATGCCGCTGGTGTGTTTTGGGTGGTTCCCATCCAACTAGGCAAAGTAGCAAATTGCAAACTATAATCAGAAACTCCACTGTAAATAGAGACTCGCCCCAGAGTTCGAATTTTTCCATGAAAGGCAGCATGTCCACTTCCTTGCGAATGCCCCCCGACATACACTAAGGACCAATTGACAACATTGCCTGTAAGAAATTGGTCCCAACCTTCGCCCGGTCTCGTTTGGACTAAATATTGGATGAGACTAAGCAACCTTCCTTCGATTGAATTGGCGACATCTACGGAGACATAGGGAGAAACATCGGCACCTGTAATCACTTCTCTCCTTAAGTTTTCAAAACATCCAGCATCAGATCTTGCCGCACCTAGGTTACAAAGACTATTCACAGCTTCTCCATTGGGGTAACTCAGTCCAATGATATGGTATCCGCGAGAAGCACCTTGTTGTAGGATGGCTCCGATTTCACAAGGTGTTGAACCAGTTCCAGGATAAAAAACAGAAAGAATATTTTTTCGACTAACACCCGATTGCGGATGGTAAACATGATGGGGTTGGTTATAAGAAGTGATTGCAGAGGAAGTTAAAGATGGTTGGATCTGTAATCTTGTCAAAGCACCGACAGAACCATTTGTAGGAAATGTATTTTGACCCACACAAGACCTAGCATATAATCCAAGCCCGAGGATTGTGACCAAATCTTCCTCAGTATCATCTGCCTTTTTTTTGCAGGAAAAAACAAAAGAAAAAAGAATCACAAAAACGAAAATACTTCGAACCAAACGAACCAAATCAATAGAAAACAATAGCAACTACCTTAAACTAAATTAGAATCTTAGGTATTCATAAAACCAAGCGAATGAAAAGCAAATCAATTCTAAAGTTGAAACCCTTTCATTAGTTTGCAGTAGTTGCCTAAAGAAACAACAATCTGCATAAAGTTTGGAGATAACAAAATATATACCTTAGGTTTATTTTAATTTTTGGTATTGGGAAATTAAACCATCTGCATTTGATCCTATACCTTCAACTCGTGAAACAATAAAACCTTCTTTGGAAACTAAACTATAAACTGCCGAATGATTAAATTCTCCATTGGAAATCTTTTTATAATTGATACCAAGAACAACGGATAACATTCGAATGTCTGTTTCCTTTCCAGATAGAAGAGTCCAATTGTCGTTCAGTTTCATTTTCTTTTTATAAGCATTCAGGACATCTGGACTGTCTTTTTCAGAATCAAAACTAACTAGAACCATACGAGGCTCATGGCCAGCTGATTCCTTTATTTTTTTGGCTAATTGTTCCATATCAGCCACAAGTCTTGGGCAAATGGACTGGCAAGTTGCATAAAACATACTAATGATAAAAAGAGAACCTCGGTATTGGTTCAATTCGATCGTTTTGTTTGATTCGGTTGTCCACTTGGAACCTAAATCAAACAAACTGCCTTGTGCAGCATCATTTGCAGCCAACACATGTTCTTCTCCATGATGGTGGTGATGGTTGATTGAATTTTGTTCGTCACAGCCGGAACAAAAAACCAAACAAATAAAAAAGATGATGAATTGAAAAGTAGATTGAAATTTCATAATGGATTGTCCTTTATTTTAATATCTGATGCACATCTAAACCCTAAATATTTGGCTGTATACCAACCTTTCAATCCAGCACGATACCCATAACGCATGTAAGATGCATAATTGGAAAAATCATTAGCCTTTAATGAACCACCGCCACAAAAAAGATTACTTTCTAAATCGGTATCTTGTCTTGAATCACCAGTCACAGAAGTATTATTAAAATCAAATACCCATTCCCAAATCATTCCATGTTGGTCATACACTCCCAAACCATTTTTATATTTACCTACAGATGGAAGATATTCTGGTTTTTGTTCCCCATACCAACCTAGTATTACCGATTCGACAGCTTTTTTATTTTTCCCAGTGGGAGGAATACTGGCTACATACTCCCATTCTGATTCGGTAGGCAAACGTTTCCCTTTCCAGCTGCAATATGCATTAGCGCTAAACCAGGAAACATAAGTTACGGGAGAATTGGAATCGCGGCTTATTGGAACCTTTTCTTTCCAATCTCCCAAATACCCACCATCAGCAAACAAATGGGAGACTTTTCCCTTTTTCCATTCAGGATTGGCTTCGATAAATTCAAAATATTCTTTTTTGGTAACAGGATATTCATCCAAATAAAAACCCTTTACGATTATCTGTCCACCTAACTTGAATTCGCTTCCCCTTAAAAACGGTTTCAAACTTCCTCTAGGTATTTTAACCATTTCAGCAGAAAGTGAAATGGTTAAAATGAGGATTAAAAAAACAAAAAAACGATTCATTGCCTGATTACATAAGTATTGAACTTATTTTACCTCAGCTTCAGAAACCATAATTCCTTTGTTTCCCCATTGGTTGTATACATAACTTAGGACACTAGCAATCTCTTCATTCGAAAGTTCCAAATGAGGCATAACGTTATTATATTTTTGTCCATTCACTGTGATTGGACCACTAAGCCCTTTTTTCAAAATTTGGATCGCGCGAGCTTTGTCAGCATTTAAATAATCAGACTTCGCAAGGGGTGGGAAGACACCAACGACTCCTTGTCCTTCTTTCATATGACAAGCAGCACAAACTGATTTATAAACTCTTTCCCCATTTGCCAAAATTTCTTTTGGAGTTTTTGCAGAAACCTTTGGTTTTACTTCAGTTACCATCCTTTGGATGGCTGGTCCTTCTGGAAGGTAAACTGTATCATCCTGTTTTCCAGAATATACAGTTGCATTGGGTTCTCCTTCGACTTTCAACATTCCAAGTGAACCTTTGTTAAATGTTCTAAAAATAGAATGATCAACAAGAATCAAAGTACCTGGGACCTCAACTTTAAAATCAACAATGGCAGAACCACCGGCTGGAATGAGAGTGGTTTGAACATTTTTTTGATTCGGTAGTATTCCACCTTCTGTATAAACATTATCAAAAATTTCTCCAATCACGTGAAAGGAGGACACTAAATTAGGGCCACCGTTCCCAACAAACAATCGCACAGTTTCTCCCACTTTCGCAGTGATGGCTCGGTCTTCGACCAAAGAACCTACTGAACCATTAAAAACAACGTAATCAGGAATTTCGGTTATCGCTTTTTCCATGCTAAACGGTTGAAGACCAGGTTCTCCATTTTTACCTTTGGTATAGAACTCACTTTGTACAACATAGTATTCTTTGTCTACTTTAGGGAGATCATCTTTGGGTTGAACAAAAATCAAACCGTACATTCCGTTCGCAATGTGCATTCCCACAGGAGAAGTAGCACAGTGGTAAATGTACAATCCTGGATTTAAAGCTTTAAAAGAAAATTTAGACGCGTGCCCTGGAATTGTAAGAGAGGCTGCAGCTCCTCCACCTTGTCCAGTAACTGCATGCAAATCAATGTTATGTGGCATTTTACTGGAAGGATGATTTTTTAAATGAAATTCTACCTCGTCTCCTTCCCTTACACGAATCATTGGCCCAGGTACAGATCCACCAAAAGTCCAAAACGTATATTCGACTCCATCGGAAAGCCGACCCACAACTTCCACAGTTTCCATATTAACGATGACTTTGGCTTCGTTTGTCCTATCAATATGAGGTGGCACTTCAGGCGCATAAGTGAGTTTTGCCTCTTCTGTTTTCTGCCCTGAACAAACAGAGAATAAACTTGTTATGATCATAAGGAGAAGATAAATCTCGAAGTTCTTGGGTTTCGGTAGTTTCGTCAGCATGTCCGTATCCTCTGGTTTCATTCTAAATTATGTCAACCCAAACCTCATTGATACAAATCAAGGGATCTGAGTGAAAACGTTACAAAATGCACAAAAATGGAGAATCGAGAAGTATTTTTTCCTCTGTTTTCTGATTTTAAGGAAAAACTAAATTGCATTTCTAAATCGACGAATTCGAAACTGAGAGAAAAATGGGTACCGTGTCCATGTCGTTAGACCCTCAAACTAGCCTTAGTAAGTTTCGTAGCCTACTCCATATTTCTTCCATTCTGAATGCAAACCTGGATTTACACCAACTTTTGCCACTCATTATGTTATATTCTAAAGATCTACTAGAAGCCGAAGCAAGTTCGCTCTTTCTTCTAGAAGATGAAGAATTTTTGTATTGTGAAGTGGCTTTAGGAGAAAAGGGAGAGATCATCCAACAGTACGCTCGATTAGAGTTAGGTGAAGGGATTGTGGGTATGGTAGCGAGAGAAAAAAAACCAATCGCCCTAGAAGATGCTTACCAAGACCAAAGATTCAATGCAAGTATGGACAAACGAACTGGATTCAAAACAAAGTCACTGATTTGTGTGCCTTTGTTTGTTGAAGAAAGGCTGATCGGAACTTTAGAAGTTATCAACAAAACAAATAACAGAATCTTTGATGCTTCCGATTTGGAATATTTAATTTCTCTTTCCGAAGTTGCTGCCACTGCCATACAAAATGCAAATACCAAAGACAGTTTGGACAAACGAATTCTCGAATTGTCTCTATTATATGAATTTGAAAAATTATCAGTTTCCGAAAAAAGCCTAAACGAACTAGGCAAATGGATTCTAAATCGAGTTTTAGAATATTTGGGAGCTTCTTCTGGAACTATCTATTTAGCAAATGCCGACAAACAAGAATTAAGTATTCTTTCTGCAAAAGGAATTCCAGAAGATGCTTATGACCAAATCAAAGTTCCTTACGGGACAGGTGTCTCCGGATGGGTTGCTGAAAAAAGAGAAAGCCTTCTCATTCACAACTTGGACTTAGATCCTAGATACAACAAACTTGCTCCATATAAATTTGAATCCAAATCTCTTATCTCGGCACCGCTCGTCTTTCAAGAGGAGTTACTTGGAGTCATCAGCATCAACAACAAAGTTTCTGGGTATGCATTTCAACATTCTGATTTAGATTTATTAACAAATATTGCGGCAAGACTCAGTAGCACGATCAAAAACGCACAACTATTCCATCAAATTGTTGATACAGGAAAAGAGTTGAATCGAGCAAAGAACATAATGAAAAAAATTATGCCATCGATTCTTCCAAATTCAAACGGACTTTCTTACGGTGTGGCACACATTCCTCTGGAACAAGTTGGCGGTGACTTTTATGATGTAACTGAATTAGAAGATTCTAAGTTTTCAATATTGATTGCAGACATTTCTGGACATGGACTTTCCGCAGCTGTTCTCGCTGCAATGGCCCATATGGTTTTAAAAAATTTTGAACCAGATATCAAACATAGTCCTTCATTATTTTTAACAACTTTGAACCATATGTTGTATGGGAAGTTAGCTGGAAATTTTCTCACTGCATTCTATGGAATCATTGATCTCAAAAATAATACTCTGCTTTGTGCGAACGCAGGCCACCATGCCCCATTTTTATTGGACAAAAAAGACTCCCCTTTAATTCAACTTGATGTGAAAGGGAAAATTTTAGGGCTGATCCCCGATCTATTTTACGAAGAAAAAAAGTTTCCATTTGCACCAGGAAATCGTTTGGTCATGTATACTGACGGGATTACCGAACATATGTCAAAAGACCATAACAAACGTTATGATGAAGATTTGTTCCAAAAGGCAATTTTAAATTCCAAAACTCTTGATTCACAAAACTCCGCTGACGATCTCATTCGGGCCGCCAGAGAGTATGTTGGAACAAATGATTTTGCTGATGATGTCACAGTTTTGTTAGTCGATCGTATTTAACAAAAAGTGACATCTTCCCATTCCATCTTTAGGGTTTTCGGATTTAAAAAAAATAGAATCCGGATCAAAAATCTTTCAGGATGTTATTTCCATACTTTCCGTACTACCCGTATGGTAATGTTCGACTAAATCCATAATTTTTTTAGGTTCCGAAACTACTAAAGAACTCTTTTCATGTAAAGTTTCTGATTTAAACGCTATGACCTGAGCCTGCTCTGATAACCCAAGAAGAATACTTGAAATTTGTTTGGAAGCCAAATTGGCCTCTAATACAGATTGGTCAATCTGATTGACTTGGTCCTCGACAGACTCTAATTTTACCTTCACTCGGTTTGATTCTTGAAGGTCATGGTATAAGGATGCTGCCACTTTATTTAAAATCGATTTCATTTCGTAAAACAAATCGGAAACTGAAAAAATTTCCAAGGAAGCATCTTTCACCTTTGTCGAAGTTTCTTGGATCACAGACAATGTCTCATCTACATAAGTTTTGATTTCTTCAGCTGACACTGCAATTTGTTCGTTCAAACTCATCATTTCTTTTGCAACGATAGCAAATCCAGCACCTACATGGCCGGCCCTTGCTGCCTCAATAGAGGCATTTAACGAAAGCAAGTTGGTTCTGTCCGCAATTTCTGTGATCATGGATACAATATTTAAAATTTTACTAGAAACCTTTTTGATAGCATCAATACCTTCCAAAGAATCTGATATTTTTTGTTTTCCTAAATCGGCTTTTTCTGTCGAGCGAACTGACAGTTCATCCAATCCTCTTAAAGCATTCTGTGTTCCGTTTAAATTTTGGTTCACAGCATTCATATAATCTCTCATGTCAGACATGATCACCGAATGGCTTGCTGTGATTTGTTTGATATTGGTGAGAGCAGAAGTCAACTCTTCCATACAGGCAGCCGCTTCTTCACTTCCAGAAGCCATGGAATGGGTAGAAGTAAAAAAGTGATTGGTAAGGTCAGTTAATTCCTCAGAAATTCGAATGGATACATGGGTTGCCCTTTGGATTTGCGAAACAATACCCCAAAGGTTAATGCTCATACTCTTCATTGAGAGTAACATAATTTTGACTTCATCCCTACTATCGTTATGAAAATGGTCAGGATATTGGAACCTACCAGATGAAACGGAAATAACCGATTCTGTTGCTTTTTGTAGTTTTTTATTTTTTTGAGACAATAAATAGATAAAACTAGAGGCAATCAATGCTTGCATCATAAACAAACTACCGCATAATAATGGTTTATCTGAATATAAAAAACAAAATAAACCTAAAAAAGGAAGGCAACCCGCAATTACAAAAAAAACGTCTAAATATTTAACGGTTCTAAGGTTTTTTGCAACTTTTCCTTTTTTCCCAAAAGAAAATTTTTGTTTCCCCATTTTTTTGTATAACTCTTCAAAATACTTCTTTTTATCATCAGCCAATTTTTTCCGAACCGAAACATAACCGATGACCTTTCTTTCTTCGTTTAAAATAGGCGTGATTGTGGCATCAACCCAATAGTAATTCCCTGATTTTGCTCTATTTTTAACGGCTCCAGTCCAAGGCAGTCCTACCTTAATATAGTCCCAAAGTTCTTGGAACACAATTTTTGGCATGTCAGGATGCCGAACTATGTTATGTGGTTTCCCGATCATTTCTTCAACAGTATATTCGGAAATTCTTGCGAAGTCAGGTGACACATATGTAATCAATCCTTTTGCATCGGTGCGAGAGATGATGACATCTGATTCGGTAAGAACATTTTCAACTAAATTTACTTTTGCATTTTTCAATTGTTTTCTCCCATCTTTCTCAACTAACATATCGTAAACTAGAAGGATGGGAATTTGAATCAACTCGGTTGTCCATTTTTTATAGACAAACCATGTTGATATTTGTCAATCAGGCATAGGGGAATCTACGAATTTTTCGCAGAGCAAGAGTTGTGTATTTTTTGCAAAAATAAGAAGTAAACTGAAGTTTAAATTTTACTTTTTAAGGAAGAGGATTGGGAGCCACCGGTTCGAGTTTACAACCCGTTGCTAAAAGCAAAGTTCCCGTAGCATCTCTTGAAGCAAGAAGGTAACTTGAAGTCAGTGCGATACAAGACCTCGCCTTTTTTTTGTTAAATGAAAGATCTCTTTTTTGATAACTTACCCCCATTCCATCTGGCCAACGGGATAGGATGGTTACCTCGTTTAACCTGCGGGAGTAATTCAAACGATCGTTTGCAACATCTTGCATATAAAGCCCGATATATACTGTCAGTTCATCGTAAATATCTCGACCAAGAATGGTCTCTTCACCAATCCCCGATTTTCCAAGTTGGCTACAATTTACAAAAAGAACCATGGACGAAAGAAATACAAATAATTTCACCAGCTAACTATTGATTGCGCAAAACATTCGTCAACTAACAAAACAACAGATTACAGCTGAAAAACGCCTCTATTTACAATAAAGTAAAACAATCGAAAAAAAAATTAATTTTTTATAATTCAATCATTTCCCGACTAAGATATTGTAATTTTTCCAATAACTCTGGATTCTCTTTGCAATCATTTGCAAAATCAGTCTCAAATGCATCCACAAGCAAACGAATGGAGGCACTCGAAGTGTTATACTCAATGCCACCATCAAAGGATTTAGAAAAAATAGGAAGGATAAGATAAAACGGAATCGTTAACCAGGAGTTGATCCTTCTCCCTTTGATTGGGTATGTATAATCACGGATTAGTTTTTTATCATCTCTATTGGAAAGAGTAAAGGTTACCCAAGAATGTGATTCTTCCAAAGAAGGAAAAATCCCGAGTGTCAATAGAAAAAGAATTGTAGAGATCCCGGCGCCGTTCACTCCCGAAGAGGATGTATATGTTAAATCTATTTTGGTAGTTTGGCTTAACTTGAATAATTTTGATTTGGATAATTCATATTCGAGTGCGGATGAATTATATAAATTTGTTTTTCCGGATTCAGCTTTTCGAATAAGATTAAAACGAAGTTTCCCTTGCTGCAGATTTTCATAGACTTCTGAATTTTTTGTTCCATGGTTTGCAATGGAAAAATAGTGCAAATTACAGGAAAAACTGAAAGATAAGGCAAATGCCAAGGTAAACTGGAATAATAGTTTCATAACCTAAAGGATATTTTGGATTTCCGCTTAAGGTAAGGCAAGCGGATTTCCATTCTTAGATGATATCCATCCAAACGAATCAACTAGAATACAAGGCACCCACACAAGTCCCACAGATATCGGAATCAGCATTTGCTGATTTGGCAACGGCTACTCTGATTTTTTTTAAATCCAATCTTTGGGATGATTTTTCCATCGTATGTTTGGATGCATCAAAACCACAAGGAAAGGATTTTACTCCTCCTTTTTCAACTTGGATATGCGCTAATTCTACATTTTCAAAACGAATGAGTGTATACAAACTTTAACTCCCCTCTTATGCTTATCATATTTTTATTCTTAAGAATTACGACAAATAGAAAACTAGGATCTCCCTGATTCAGGGAAACAAAAGTTTTCCATTTACGAAAAGAATTGATATAAAAAACAATGCGCCCAAACAAAAAATCAAATTTAATCGTTTACATGATCAGGTAATAGACTCATATACTCCGAGTTAGCTGAAATGCAAAATACCAAATATTCGACAAAAAAACAGATAGGTAGATAAAATGAAAAACAAAAATCAAAAAATCAAACTTTTACTTCTAACCATTACATTGCTACTGACATTCAATATCGAGGCTCAGACTAAAAATTTATCTTATGATATAACCAAACCTGTTTTAATTCGACCTTTTGGGGATTCCATTACTTATGGATTTGGATTTACTGACTGGGGTTTTTGCCCAGTTTCTTCTATTGGACAATTTATCTGTATGCCTCCCAACCAAGCTGTTGGTGGATATAGAGTTTGGATGACTGAATTTGCCATTACCAACAAAGCATTTATATTTACTACAGAAGGATACCAAAGCGGAGGATCAAACCCTCAACAATGGATCACGAATACTCAAACCCACGACGGTTATCCTGGCTGGCGAAATGACCAACTTCTCCAAATTGCAAATTATGCGAGTTTTGCTGACATTACACTGGTTCACGCAGGGACAAATGATCTAATCCAAGGTAAATCTCCAAACAATGCAATGACAGATCTCTTTAAGGTTGTGAATGCTTTACTTGCAAAGAATCCAAAAACGCAAGTTTTTCTTGCTAAAATCATTCGAATTTCACCAGCAGCTGCTACTATACTACCAAACTATGAAACTCTAAGTACAAATATCAGAGAGTATAATCAACTAATAGAAACTAATTGGATCAATACTGTACCATCTCTTAGATCAAGAATCACTTTGGTTGATATGCATCCGATCCTAGGTCTTCCGGAGGATTATTATGATAACGTTCATCCAAGTCCATTAGGTTATATGAAAATTTCTTGTACATGGATCAATGCCATTAAAAACCAAAAAACAAATCCAAGTGATCCTTGTTATGGATTGAATACAGATCAAATAAAATCAAAAATCACTCCTTCTGAACAAGAAATACAAAAAATGCAACCGACAAAAGAAGAACTAGATAAAATCCTGAATGGAAAATTTGAATTAAAATAAAAGCCAATTCATTAAACAGAATACAACCTGAAATAAAAAATGAATGATCAAGCTTAGAAAACCCAAGGTATAAAATGAAAATTAATATTTCCCATTTGATTCTATTTCTAATTCCAACTTTTGCCTTGGTGGCTTGGCAAGGGGAAGCTTTTGAAAAAATAATAAGTGATTATCAACTCCAATTTAGCTTCAGCTCAGACTTTCAAAAAACAGAAACTAAAGAAAATCCAAATTTGTATTATGACTTTGCAATCAAACACAATACAAAGAAACTAGAGGTTAGATATTTAATTGGCTCTCTCCCACCAAAATTGGATGGGATGGATTTTGAAAAAATTGGATTACATAAACAACAAGCATTAACAACGGCTGCCAATGTATGCCAGTGTATGGATAAAATCAAAAAGAGTGATCTGTCAGCAGAAACTTTGGCATTATTTCATGCGGACTGGGGTGCCAATTTTTTTCTTGAAGCAACTTCTGAATTTGGTGCCGGTTACAAATATTCCATTGTCACCGCAGTTCATAAAAGAGAACTACCGGATCTTTATACTATTTTTTTATTTGATGACTTTGATTCCGTGAAACAAGAAATCCAAAAGTCGACCTTGAACCTTAGATTCAAACAAGAATCCAATCTTAACAAAAATGGAAGTGGAGAAAAAAAATAAGGACTCTCCAACTAACATAAATTCGATTAGAAACATGTGATAACCGATGTATCGATTCCCGCACAAGGGATAGAAGCGGAAATCCTTTCGTGCATACGAAAGATTGGAGCGAATAGCCCGGTCCCTTTCCTTTAGGAAAGGGATGTGCCCCCAATTCCTTCCGAACGATAGTTTTCTTTATACTTCGCATAGTTGTTTGCCGTGCGGGTGATGATTTCCCTATCTTTGTCTGTGATGTCTCGGATGATTTTGGCAGGGCTACCCATCACAAGAACTCCCGGTGGAATTTTTTTTCCTGGAGGAACGAGAGATCCTGCGCCCACAAAAGACCATTCTCCAATCTCCACATCATCCATAAGCATAGCCCCCATCCCGACAAAACTATGGTCTTTCAGAACACAACCGTGGATGGTCGCATGGTGGCCAATGGATACATAATCCCCAATGGTGACAGGAAAGAGATCTCTTGCCACATGTACGAGAGTCATGTCTTGAATGTTCACATGTTTGCCAATGGTGATGGTATTTACGTCACCACGAAGTACACATTGGAACCAAATGGACGACTCTTCACCAATGGAAACTTTTCCCATTATGTCAGCGGAGGGTGCCACCCAGGCCGTAGAGTGGATAGAAGGTGTATGGCCTTGGAAAGAACGGATCATAGTTCTAAGCACAGGCGAACAGGCACAAACTCAAGGCCTTTTCGTTTTTTCCGCTTGCGTTTTTACCTTCCGACAAGTTACCGTAGTCTTAGATTCAAATGGGATCTCACTCCTCAAAAACGCTATTTTTCTCTAAAAACCTGCTAAGGAACATTTCATGGCAATAGATATCAAAGTCCCCGAGATGGGGGAATCCGTAACCGAAGCGACCATCAGTGCTTGGACCAAAAAAGAAGGCGATGCCGTAAAAGTAGACGAAGTGCTCGCTATTTTAGAAACAGACAAAGTCTCATTAGAGATTCCTGCTCCCACTTCCGGGGTTTTGAAATCCATCACCAAAAAGGTGGGGGATGTGGTTCATGTGCGTGATATCATGGGCACCATTGAAGAAGGTGCTGTGGCTTCTGCTCCTGCTAGTTCCGGTGCTCCTGCTCCAAAAGCAGAAGTTGCAAGTGCCCAACCTAACACAGGAAAAGTGAACGAAGAACTTCCTCCTGCCGCTCGCAAACTCATCGAAGAAAATAAGTTAGATGCATCCAAAATCACTGGAACTGGTCGCAACGGACAAATCACAAAAGAAGATGTGATCCTCTTTATGGAAAAAGGTGGTTCCAGTGCCTCTGCTCCTAAAGCAGCTTCCCCTGAGATTCCAAGAGCGGTTGTGGTTTCTGCAAATGCGGGCCCAAGAGAAACCGTGGTGCCAATGACGAAGCTTCGCCAAACAATTGCAAACAGGCTCGTCCAAGCGCAACATACCGCTGCCATCCTTACTACGTTTAACGAAGTGGACATGTCTCCGATTATGGAACTTCGCAATAAATACAAAGACAAGTTCAAAGAAACTCACGGTGTGGGTCTTGGGTTCATGTCTCTTTTCACCAAAGCAGTAGTTGCGGCATTAAAAGCTTACCCTGCGATCAATGCGGAGATTCGAGGAACAGACATCGTCTACAAAAACTTCTATGATATCGGAGTGGCTGTGGGTGGACCAAAAGGTCTTGTGGTTCCCATTGTGCGTAACGCCGACCTACTCAGTTTTGCTGGTGTGGAACAAGAGATCGCAAGGCTTGCCGGCAAAGTGAAAGACGGTAAAATCTCTCTCGAAGATATGGAAGGCGGAACTTTCTCCATCTCCAACGGTGGTGTGTATGGATCGATGATGTCGACTCCCATCCTCAACCCTCCACAATCGGGAATTCTCGGAATGCACAACATCGTCAAACGTGCGGTAGTTGTGAACGATCAAATTGTGATTCGCCCTATGATGTATCTGGCTCTTTCTTATGACCACAGAATCGTGGATGGAAAGGAAGCGGTGCAGTTCCTTGTGAAAATCAAAGAAATGGTAGAGGACCCAACAAGACTCCTCTTTGAGGTATAAGGAAATTATGGAACAATACGATATCATTGTCATTGGTGCAGGACCTGGTGGGTATGTGGCTGCGGTTCGCGCGGCCCAACTCGGTAAAAAAGTTGCCATCATTGAAAAAAGAAAAACTCTCGGTGGGACTTGTCTCAACGTGGGTTGTATCCCTTCCAAAGCCCTTCTCGACTCTTCTGAAGAATATCACAAAACAAAACACAAATTAGCGGATCACGGAATCTCCGTGAAAGATGTCAAAATCGACATCGCTAAAATGATGGCTCGTAAAGACAAAGTGGTGAGTGAAGTGACATCCGGTGTCGACTACCTGATGAAAAAAAATAAAATCACTCGTTACTTGGGTCACGCCAGTTTTGTTTCGAAAACAGAAGTTTCGATCACTGCAGAAGATGGAAAAAAAGAATCCATCTCTGGAACGAATATCATCATTGCTACCGGATCCACTCCGATTGAAATCCCTCCCCTTCCTGTGGATGGAAAAAATATTGTTACCTCCGACCATGCCATTGCTCTAGACTCTGTTCCCGAACACCTCATCATTGTGGGTGCTGGAGTGATCGGACTGGAACTTGGATCGGTTTGGTTACGACTCGGTGCGAAAGTGACTGTGGTGGAGCTTATGCCACGACTTTTCGGAACTGCTGACCAAGCCATTGCCAGTCTAGCAGAACGATTGTTAACCCAACAAGGGATAAACTTTCTCTTTGAAACCAAAGTACATGGTGCGAAGGTCAAAGGCAAAAAAGTAGAAGTGGAAATCGAAGGCAAAGACGGTAAAAAAACCATTCTCGAAGGAGATAAGGTTCTTGTTTCCATTGGTCGCCGCCCGAACACAGATGGACTCGGTGCCAAAGAAATTGGAGTCGAGATGACAGACCGTGGTCGCATCAAAGTAGAACTTAATAAATTTCAAACCAATGTTCCTAATATTTATGCCATTGGAGATGTGGTGGATGGCCCCATGCTTGCTCACAAAGCGGAAGACGAAGGGATTGCCGTTGCCGAACTCATTTGTGGAAAGTATGGCCATGTGAATTACAAAGCCATTCCTTGGATCGTTTACACTTGGCCAGAAGTGGCTTGGGTAGGGCTTGGCGAAGAAGAACTAAAAGCCAAAGGCATCGAATACAAAGTGGGTAAGTACATGTTCAAACCCAATGCTCGTGCCAAAGCCATGAATGAAACTGATGGGCAAGTCAAAGTCATTGCTGATAAAAAAACGGATAAACTTCTCGGAGTGTATATCGTAGGACCAAGAGCTTCCGACATGATTGCCGAAGCTGCGATTGCTTTTGAATTTGGTGCCAGTGCAGAAGACATTGCTCGTTCTACACATGCCCACCCAACTCTTTCTGAAGTACTTCGGGAAGCGGCGATGGATGCTGATGCGAAATGGTCCATCCATTCGTAAATAAACTGTTGTTTTGTTGTTTTAGGGAGAGTATATGACAACCGACCAGATGATGAGTTTATACGGCGATAACGTCGTATTATTGGAAGAGTATTACAAACAATTCAAAGAAGATCCGCAGAGTTTATCAAAAGACTGGATCGACTTTTTTGGAGAATTAGAAAGATCATCGGTTTCCGGTAACGGATCCAATGGAAATGGATTTGGTGGAAATGGATATGTGAACTATGCATCCACCGAACACCGAAAAGGTTCTTCACTCAGTGACTTCGGGATCATCAACCTTCTCAATGCCTACAGAAGACAAGGGCACTTAGCTGCAAACCTAGACCCACTCGGAATCAACAAACCCAACCGCGAATTTATTGACCTCAAAGTCAAAGCCTTAAAACAAACGGACTTAGACACAGAAGTGGATTCTGGAGTTGCCAACTTAGGAAAAGCCAAACTAAAAGACGTCATCGACTGGTTTGAAAAAACCTATTGCGGATCCATCGGTTGTGAACACTACTACCTCGTCAATGATGAGGAACGTGAGTGGTTACAAAACCGAATGGAACCACTCGCCAACAGCGAACCCATTAACAAAAAGACCGCCTTACGTTTGTTTGAAAAACTTTACCAAGCGGATAGTTTTGAAAACTTCCTCGCCAAAAAATTCGTAGGGAAAAAACGTTTTTCTCTCGAAGGTGGGGAAACCATGATCCCTATGCTTGATACCCTTGTGGAAGAAGCAGGTGGTCATAAAATGGATGCTCTTGTGATCGGTATGGCACATAGGGGACGTTTGAATGTTCTTGTGAATATCATTCGTAAACCGGCAGGACTTATCTTTGCTGAATTCGAAGAAAAACTAAACCCAGGCCAACTCGGTTATGCAGACGTAAAATACCATCTTGGGTATTCAAACAATGTCATGACCCATTACGGAAAAGAAGTCAAACTCTCTCTTGCCTTCAACCCTTCTCACTTAGAAGCTGTAGACCCAGTGATTTTTGGATCGGTCCGTGCTCGCCAAGAAATGGCAAAAGACGTAGACCGTTCTAAATTTATGCCAGTCGCCATCCACGGGGATGCTGCCTTTGCCGGACAAGGTGTGGTGGCAGAAACTCTCAACATGATGAACCTAGATGGTTATACGGTGGGGGGAACTTTCCACATTGTGATCAATAACCAAATTGGATTCACCACTCTTCCTAGCGAGTCCAGATCGACTTTGTATGCAACAGACCTTGCCAAAGGATTCCAAGTTCCTATTTTCCATGTGAATGGGGATGATCCGGAAGCCACTTACCGAGTCACAAAACTTGCGTTAGAATACCGTCAAAAATTCAAAAAAGATGTGATCATCGATCTTATCTGTTATAGAAGGCTTGGACATAACGAAACGGATGAACCAACTTTCACACAACCACAGATGTATGATATCATCAAAAAACATCCCAAAACCATCAAAATTTATGAAGAGAAATTATTGCAACGTGGGGACATCACTCAAGATGAAATCCAGTTCATTAAAGATGGAATTGCCCAAGGCCTTGAGGACTCGTTCCAACAAGCAAAGGAAAAAGACACTCGCATTACCGTAGATACACTGGGTGGGGTTTGGTCTAGATACACAAAAGAACCTTTAGATTCAGATGTTCATACCCAACTCCTCCAACAACAATTAGGTGGAATTGTCAAAGCAGTCACTACCCTTCCTGAAGGTTATACAGCCAATCCAAAACACATTAAAGTATTGGAAGACCGTAAAAAAATGGGAGCTGGGGAATTGCCAATTGATTGGGGTTTTGCAGAATCACTATCCTTTGGTTCCATTTTAGAAAACGGATTTCCGATTCGTCTCGGAGGTCAAGATGCACAAAGGGGAACTTTCTCTCACAGACATGCGACTCTTTCGGACATCGTAAATGGGAAAAAACTCACCCTCCTCAATCATATCAGCGACAAACAAGCAAAGATAGAAATTGTAAACTCCTCTCTTTCTGAATATTCCTGCCTCGGATTTGAGTATGGGTATTCGCTTGCTGATCCGAATAGCCTTGTGATGTGGGAAGCGCAGTTTGGAGACTTTGCAAACAACGCACAGGTAATCTTTGACCAGTTCATTTCCAGTTCCGAAATCAAATGGCAAAGGATGTCTGGTCTTGTTTGTTTACTCCCACACGGATATGAAGGCCAAGGTCCAGAACACTCTTCGGCAAGACTCGAAAGGTTCTTACAACTTTGTGCTCTCGACAATATCCAAGTGGCAAACCTGACCACACCGGCTCAGTACTTCCATATACTACGTCGTCAGATCCTCCAAAGTTTTAGAAAACCGCTCATCATCATGACACCCAAGTCACTGCTTCGTTTGAAAGATGCAGCCTCTAGTTTGGAAGACATCACAACAGGTGCCTTTAGAAAGATCCTTCCTGATCCTGTGGCAAAACCGGAAAAAGTAGAGAAGTTACTTTTCTGTTCTGGAAAGGTATACTATGACTTACGCAAAGCCATCGATGCACAAAAACTAGAAAACGTGGCAGTGGTTCGAATCGAACAACTATACCCGTTCCCAGAAAACCATATCAAACAAATGATCACCAGTTACGGAAAACTGAAAAAATTTGTATGGGTACAGGAAGAACCGAAAAATCAAGGTGCTTGGTTCTTTGTTAGGGATCGAATTGAAGCGGTGATGCCAGAAAACAAACGTTTGCATTATGCTGGTCGATCGGAGTTCCCAAGCCCTGCTTGTGGTCACGTGGTCACTCACTTAAAGGAACAAGAAGATTTAGTAAAGGATGCTTTGTCTTAAAAACTAAAAAAAGACAAACATCCAAAAACAATCGATGATTGTTTCATGAATGGCCTTGGGAGAAATCTCAAGGCTTTTTTATTTTATGGATTGGGACTTGTTGGTGTGACCAATGCTTCCAAAGATCCACTTAAGATTCCTTTGGAAGAACTCGCATCATAATCAAAAATATGAAGTTTGATTTCAGGTTCCGGGAGTTTTCTTCTTTTATTGATCTGTTTTTCCGGATTCTTTCCTAAAACTAATGTAAGGTGGTTCTTTGCCGAATTGTATACGAGTTTTCGGAAATGAAATCCAAGAGGAAGGACCGTTTGTAAACCACTGGTTTCTGGATCAAAAAGATAAACCAATTTATGATCCTTATAATTCAAAACCCCATCCAAATTACTATCTTCTGTGACAGCAAGGATGATGATTTTTTTCTCCAAATAGAGAACATCTTCTTTGGGATCATCGATTGTGTTTGAAACTGTTTTTTTGGCAAAGTCTCCCACAAAAAAATCCCAAATGTAAACATCATGAGGAAAGAGTTTTTGGACTTTTCCATCTTTTAAGTTGATGGAGTATAAATTTCTAGCGTGTGATAAAATTCCATCAGGACCAAACCCACCGGATTCCGTCACAAGTCCATGTGGGTAAATGAAGTATTGTTTCCAATAGATCTTCCCGTTCCCGTCTTCTAAATCTAAACTATCAGAGGGTTCAGGAGTATTATCTTTATTGTCTTTTTCCTTAGACTCGGGAGTTTCTACTGTCACTTCATACCCATCATCATAAAGGCGCCAACTTTTAGATAAACTAAAAGTTAACACCGCAAGGATGAGTAAAAAGAATAAAAATACTCCGACTCTAAACTTTTCCATTATTTGGTCGCGTTATAGGCTTTTATCGCACTAAACACTTCATCCAATTCAGAATCTGTCATATAAGCAAAAAGTGGAAAGTTAAGAACGGATTTAGAAATCCTACGAGCATTTCCATCCTTACCAAATCTTTCGATGAGGTATGGTTTGGCGCCTGGTTGGTCAGACATAGCCCCTGGATAGATATTTCCAAATCCAATTCCTTTGTCCTTGAGAACAGCTTCTATTTTGGGACGAACTTCAGGGTCCACCAAAGTCACGTTACAGTATCCGTTTTCCTCATAATCTTTAGGAGGTTTGATAACACCAATTCCAAGGCCTGGTAATTCTTTGTAGTATACGTTTTGTGACTTTTTACGAGAATCAATTCTTGCTTGTAAGTGTTTTAAAGATAAGTTTAAAAAAGCAGCTTGCAAGGAATCAAGTCTTGAGTTCCAACCCACAAGTCCATGTTCGTAATGCGAAGTGCGTCCATGATTAACAAGCCTACGTGTGACGATAGATAATTCTTCATCGTTTGTAAATACCGCACCACCATCACCGGCAGCACCTAACACCTTTGCAGGATAAAAGGATGTTGTGGAAATAAGAGCGTCTTTGTATAAGGACTTTCCATTGTGTCTGACACCAAAACATTGCGCCCCGTCTTCAATGAGAGCCACGTTTTTTTCTTTGCAGAACTTTCGAAGGTCTTCGATATTTGCAGTTCCCCAGCCGTATAAATGAACCACAAGAGCCGCTTTTGGTTTAATTTTTTCGACAGCTTCCTTAAATACTTGGAAGTCCATTTGTAAATCAATAGGATTGGTATCCACTGTATAAGGATCACCGCCCACATTCACCACAGCCTCAAAAGTAGCCCAGAAAGTAGAATCAGGTAACAACACTTTGTCGCCACGACCCACTCCCACTGCACGCAGTGCCAATTGTAAAGCATCAGTTCCATTGGCACAACCAATGGCATACTTTGTCTCTGCCCAAGTTGCAAGATTTGTTTCCAAATCGGTCACTTCGTTTCCACCGATAAACTGTGCGTTTACTGACATGGACTTTACTTTTTCATTCCAGGTGTCCAAAAATCCTGGTTCAAATCGTTTGATATCTATAAATGGAACTGCCATTGTATGCCCTTTTTATTTACTTATTGTGAAAACTTGATGAAGCCAACCATTGAACTCTTTGGAATACATAGTCCAAAGAAAAAATAAAGCCCAATACAGAACCGTCCCATAGGCAAGTGCCGGGATCAAGGTTTTACTTAAATTATTGGATGCGGAATAATAAATGCGAATGAGAACAAGGGGCCATAAAAAGAACAAAAATACATAGATAGAATTTCCCATAGCCGAAATCCAAATGAGGACCTCCGCTTTCGGGTTTTCCTTCCAACGAGCCACCCCTTCCCAAAATTCAGGGAAAAATTGAACCAAATAAAAACAAAATACGAGGAAGAAAAAAAACTTCCAATGGGATTCCAAATCTCTCCGGAACAGAGTGAGAAGGAGGCCCACAAACCAAATAAAAAGAACCGGAAAGGCAAGGACTTCCAATAGTGTCATGGCTTTGTTTTTGTATTCTCCGTGAGTCGTTCTAAACAGGAGATGAGTCCTGTGGGATCACTTAAACCTTTACCTGCAATGTCAAAGGCCGTTCCGTGGTCGGGGGACACACGGGTAAAATCCAGTCCTAAGGTTATGTTGACTCCCTTTTTCCCTTCAAGCAATTTAAATGGAATGAGTCCTTGGTCGTGGTAGGAAGCCAAATACAAATCGTACGGCTTAGCACCTGGTAAAAAGGCGGAATCGGCGGAAAGTGGTCCCTCTACGGCGAACTTTGCTTTTCGGAGTACTTTGGCACCGACACCAAGTAGGGTCGATTCCTCGTCCCCGATCTTTCCACCTTCACCGGCATGGGGGTTAAGGCCCAAATAGGCAATCTTCGGATTTTTTAAAAACTGTGAACGGATGAGAGCCTTTGCCAATTCCTTCCAAGAAAACTTTTTTAATTCTTTTACCACATCTTTCAAAGGGACATGGGTGGTTAAGGGGATGACGTTTAATTTTTCCCCACTCATCATCATAAAGGTAGGTCGTTTATAATACTCGGCTAGAGTTTCTGTATGGCCCCGAAATCCTTTCACCCCAGCCTTTTGTACCCACTCTTTGGAGAGAGGCAAAGTGATGAGGTCAGCTCCGAGTTCCTTTTGTAAATCCATAGCGGCTAGCAACGAATCATAGGCCATCTGACCAGATGTTTTAGAAGGTTTTCCGAGAACAAAAGAACGAGATTTTTGAGAACCAAGCCAAGAAAGGGAATAAAACCCTGGTTCCGCACTGGGTTTGGAGAGGTTGGGGAGAGAGGGAACATGGATGTTGTGAGGCCCACGCACCAGATAGATGCGGTGGTGTTTCCCTAAGGATTGCAACAGAGGGAAGGCGGAAACCAAAAGTTCATAGTTGATACTTGTTGGATCACCTTCCGAAATCAGAATGGTTTTCAATTATTCTTTTGCGTTTGGTTGTTTCCCAAAAATCTTCTCTACACTTAAGGAATCTTTTGAGTATTCCAATTCAATTAGGTCTTTGGCACTGTGTTTGAGGTCGTTGGAAATCATACAACGTCCTTCCAAAATCACCCCGTTTTGGATGATAAGCTCTGGAGTTTTGATATCTCCTAGAATTTTTGAGGTAGGAAGGAGCATCACGCGGTTTCTGGCAGTGACGTTTCCAACAACAATTCCCTCTACGATGACACTGGCAGCAGTGATGTTGGTTTTGACCTTTCCGGTAACACCAATGTAGAGGTGTTCGGCTTGGAGGGATTTTCCCTCGAATTTACCGTCAATTTTAAGAGATCCATTGATGAAGAATTTACCGTTGAAGTAAGAATTCTCACCAATAGTTGAATTGGTAACTTCGGTCTGATTTTTGACTAATGCCATGCTGTTACGAGTCCGTGAATGTGATTTTTCACAGTGTCCTTGTTCCCCCCGGGAATGAAAAGGTTTTTTTACCCTCGAAAGGACGGGAGTCGAATCAAATCACATGCCTCTTCCGCAAATTCTTGAAATTCGCGAAGCCCTTCCATGATGGAACGACCTTCCAAAACCGTGGCCTTTTCAAACCTTGGATTGAATTTGATAGGTTCTTCCATGTTCATAATGACATTTACCCCATCTTTGATGTCTTTATTCACTGCAGTGAGGAAATCTCGAAATTTACCCAAAGTTTCAAAAGACTCAGCAATAAAAATACGGGATTGTTTGTTTTTCATCCGAGAAAGCTGTTCACGAAACTCTTGTTTGTCGGCAGCAGCATATTCTTCTACCGTTTCCACAAGGATTTTCATGTTCCTACGTAAGTTCTCCATATATTTGAGAACAGAATCCCTTTCTGTGGCATGGGAATAATCAAATTTAATATGACCATCTCCAAGGATTGGAATGTATTCCAAATCCATAATATTCACAAGTGTTCCAATCTGATTGATTTCGCTATCATTTGAATTGGGAGTGATTTTCATTACAGGATACTGAGAAATGACTTTGTGTTTGAGGTTTTCTGGGTTTTCCTCTCTGGTTTTTGCATTCCGCATGGTCTGCTCTAAGTTATCCGGGATACCTTCGGGAGAGACTTCTTGCATACGCCGCCTGTAACGTTCAATGTCAAAGGCAACTCTTTCCTTTTGCAGATCATTTTTTGCGTTTCTTTCAATTTTCTCCAAATTCCTTAGCATTTTCTGCAATTTGGAGAGTTCCATAATCTGTTCTTGTGAAAGAGGCATTTTATTCCCAACCTTCCGGAATGTTTGTTGATTCGCCAGTGGCCACTAACGTCCGTTCAATGGATTTCGAAAGAACCTCTTCTCCATTGACTTTTAAAACCCTCCAATACAAATTGAGAGCCATAGGTAAATATTTAAGTCTTCCGGCTTTTTTATAAAATTCCAAAAAACTTTGGTTTTCTTTTTTTACAAAACGAATAAAAGCCAATTGTAAATTGATAAAGTATGAATAAGGTCTTTTCCATAATTCATTTTTTAGTTCTTCCTCGAACCTTTCTTTTTCGTTACGAAACCTTACAACTGTTTCCACAAAGGGATCCATTTGGTGTGTGAGTTCATAACCGAATCCATCTCCATAGGTCCAATCACCTCGAAGATTAGTTTCCAGATCCTGTCTGTATAAAACAAAAGTGTTATATGGAAAATATCGTTTGGCGTAACGCAAAGCAGGAAAGGCAGGAATTTTTCCAAGTGAAACAGAACGGAATTTTTGTTGTTCCCAATCATCCCATTCTGCATAAAATCCTATGAGAAATTTCCAAAATCGGAATGTTTCTTCTCCGGTAAACCATCCTGTTTCGATCGCATGAAACAGAACTCCTGAAATTTGCCAATGGGAATCTAGTGTTACTGCATCGGTAAGTGTTTTAAAATTGATAGAATCTCTGTTCCCTCTTTCATATTCGACTAACATATGTAAAATGGAGTTTTCATAGGGGAACTCAGAACTTTCCCAACCAAGCAAAAACAAAAACCTACGATTGTCATCGGTTTGGCCAAAAAAATCTTTGGTTTTCAAAACCCAATTGCGAAACTCGAGGACATTTCCCAAATACAAAAACCCAAATCCAATTAGCTCCCAGTCCTCCCTTTCCATTTCTTCAAACTCACGTTTTTGGCAAAGTTCCCAAATTTGTTCCAAAGTTTCTTTTGGAAAAGGAGAGGGAGAGACAAGTTGCGGGTCCCGGAAGCGAAAGGTGACCTCATTTTCTCCCAGAACGGAACAAAGGCTGAACCCCCCAGAAAAATCGGTCGATAAATAGAAGAGATAGTTTGCAAAACGAGACTGATTGCCCGAAAAAAAGGCACGAAGGTTTGGCCAAAGTTCATTCAGGTTGGCCTTTTTTGGAATCGGAGGCCCAGGATGGAATTCAATCCGGTATTCCGGCCATTGCAGTTTGTATTCTGTTTGTAAGCTCATAAGGAGAGGAACCTTCCCTCTCTAAATTCGTAATCATAGGAAGTATGCATGAGGCATTTTTGGTTAGCAAGTAGAATTCTTCTCTTTTTCACAACATCCCTATTTGCGGACACTGACCTTCAATATTTAATCAAATCTCATCAGTGGGGGCAAATCGAAAGTCACTTTCGAAATACAAACCCATCCCGTGAAAGTGAAGTTTATAGTTTAATTGAATTCCATGAAAAAGCACCTAACGGAGACAAGGAGAAACGGTTTCGGTATTTGATTTCTCTTGTGCGCGGTGTTTTTGTCACAGAATCCTCGGAAGAAGAAGTAAGAAAAATCCTGACACAAACGATGCCTTTCCAAACCACCCTTTTTAAACTAAGTTATTGGAAGTTGTATACAGAAATCACACAAAAAAATTATCTCACTCCGGCAGAAAGAATCCAATTTTTGAATCGATTGAATTTGGAAGAAGATCCGATTTGCCGCAGGCTACTTGATGAACTCGTTCGTCTCCTTGCCGCAAACAACCAATGGAAGGAAATTTTAGATAAAATTAACTCCATCCAAGAATCGCACAAACGATACCTTCTGACAGGGGATACACAATATCGGTATGGAAAAGCAAAACTCATATTAGGTGACGAAAAGGCAGCCGTAGAAGAATGGTTGAATTGTCTACAAAGAGAAGGACTTTCTGACTCTACTGTGCAGATGATTGCTGCGGACTGGTCCAAATACAAAGGATCGGGAAGTATTTTACAACTGGCTCCATCAGAATTCACCCTTCTCTTGCCTGCGATCAATCATAATGATAAAGAAGCCGTGTTTCGCACAAGGCCTGAACTCTTTTCCACAAGACTTGCTTATTACGAAGGATTCAAAAATCTTACTTCTGTTTTAACCAAAACGGGAAAAATCAATGAACTTTTTAGGGTTTTACGTGCAAATAAAACCTTTGTGGACATGGATTCCTCTTGGATTGTTAGTTTGGCGGACATTTTATACCAACAAAATAAATTCCAAAATGCGATTGAACTTTTAAAAACATTTCCTGGAAAAGATGCAGGATACTACAGAATACTTGCAGCCACTTACGACAGATTAGGTGATCGTGAACTGTATTTTGAAAATTTAGTTTTATATTTAGGGAAATATCCTTTTAATCTTTTTTACCAGGACAGACTGATTGAATACCTTGTGGATCGCAAAGGTGAAAAATCTAATTTTGCTCCACTCGCAAAATTTGAAAGAGCCCTTGCTGAAATTCCCAATCTCCCCGTCAAAGGCAGACTTGTGTATTGGTACTTACGATCCCTCAAAGAAAGTGGTGAGACGGAGAAGTTAAAAAAAGAACTGAAACGATATTATGCTCTTTGTCCCGGATCTTATTATACACGAGTGATCCGAGAAGAATTTTTATCCATCATCAAAGAAGGAAACAAACCGGACAATCCAACTTACAACAAAGAATATTTATTTGAATATCTATCTTATACGGCTGGAATCCCCGAAGAATCTTATGCGATCCTTGGTAGAAACTTAGGATTTGTATACCCAAAAGATTCTTATGAATTAGGAAATAAACTGGGTGGAATGAGCTCACGAATCCAAGGGCATAAACTTTTGAACCTTGCCAAAGAATACTTCCGCGTCGGAGAAGATAGTTTGGGTTTAAGTCTCGTTAATTTTCATGTCAAACGAGAGAACCTTTCCGAAGAAGAAAAGGATGAAATTCTGGTGGGGATTGGAGACTTAACATATAACACATATTATACTGCATTTCACACAAGGTCTCTTCTCAAAAGACATTTGATCCCAGATGACCCCATTTTACTCCCCACTTCCCTTTCCGTCCGCATGTATCCAAGGCCACACCAAAACATCGTCTCTCGTTACGCCCAGGAAAATGATATCTCCGAAGACAAGGTATATGCTTTGATGCGACAAGAATCCTTTTTTAAAGAAACCGCGACCTCAAGATCCAATGCTCGGGGTCTCATGCAAATTATGCCGGCGACAGGAAAGGAACTCGCCTCACGTATGGGAATCACTTCCTACTCCCTCTATGAGCCCGAAACCTCCATCCGTTTGGGGACAAAATTTTTAGCCTATCTTTTGAAATCCAACGACAACGAATTGAAATGGGCATCCATCGCATACAACGGAGGCCCGGGGAATTTACGGAAGTGGAAGAAGTCTGTTTATACCGGTGATTTTAACCATTTTTTGGAAGACCTTCCTTACAAAGAGTCGAGAGATTACTGTCGCATCGTGGTCTCAAATTTCTACGCCTATGACATTATGAAAAAATACCACAAGTTGTAAAAAATGACTTTTCCCCACCCTTTCCCCTGTCTATCCTTTGAAATAGACAGAGATATACAGGAGAAGATATGTCCGAAAAGGCAATTCTGAAAGTGGATGGGAAAGAGTTCGAACTTCCGATTTTAGTGGGAAGCGAAGACGAGAAGGCAATTGATATTACTAAACTCCGCCAATTGTCAGGTTATGTTACGATTGATTCCGGTTATTTGAATACAGGTGCTTGCACCAGTGATATTACCTTTCTCGATGGAGAACAAGGAATCTTGCGTTACCGTGGAATTCCCATTGATGATTTGGCCGCTAAATCTACGTTTACTGAAGTAGCATATTTACTCATTTACGGCAAACTTCCAAACGACGCACAACTCAAAGAGTGGAATACTTCCATCACCAACCATACAATGATCCATGAGGATCTCAAGCGCCTGTTCAACGGATTTCCAAAAGATGGACACCCGATGGCAATCATGTCTTGTATGATGGGTTGTTTGTCTACGTACTACCAAGATAGTTATGATCCAATGAATGAGGAACATAGAGAAATTTCCATCATCCGACTACTTGCAAAGTTTCCAACCATTGCAGCATACGCTTACAAAAAATCCATCGGCCAACCGATCATCCATCCACTCAACGAATTGGATTATGCATCCAATTTTATGAATATGATGTTTGCGGTTCCTGCGGAAGACTATCATATCGATCCAGAAATTGTTTCTGCATTAAACTTACTTCTCATCCTACATGCAGACCATGAACAAAACTGTTCAACGTCTACCGTGCGTTTGGTGGGATCTTCTCTCGCAAACCTCTATGGAGCGATTTCTGCAGGGATTCTTGCACTTTGGGGACCACGTCATGGTGGTGCTAACCAAGAAGTTTTGGAAATGTTAGAAGGAATTAAAAAGAGTGGGCTTTCTGTGAAAAAAATCGTAGAACAAGCCAAAGACAAAAATTCCAGTTTCCGATTAAATGGATTTGGTCACCGTGTTTACAAAAACTTTGACCCACGTGCCAAAATCATCAAAGTAGCTTGTGATAAAGTTCTCAACAAACTAGGAATCAAAGACCCACTCCTTGACATTGCAAAAGAATTGGAAGAAGCGGCTCTTAATGATCCATACTTTGTAGAAAGAAAACTTTATCCAAACGTAGACTTCTACTCTGGAATCATCTACCGGGCTTTAGGAATTCCTACCAACATGTTTACAGTAATGTTTGCTATGGGTAGACTTCCAGGTTGGATTGCTCAGTGGAAAGAGATGATTGAAGATCCAAGTTTAAAGATTGGTCGACCACGCCAAATTTACACTGGTCCAAAAGAAATTTCTTACGAAGCAGCAAAAAAACAGGCTTAAAGCCAATTCGAAAGAGGACAAGGGGTTAATCCCTTGTCCATTACCCACAATTGAAAAAACCATCCATCGAATCGATTTTTTTCTTTTTTATAAGCCTCACTCTTTTTTTTACCAATTCCCTTTTTTCAGAATCACAAAACGATATTGGCGAAAGACTCATCCACACAACAAAGTTCTCTTACTGGATTGACCCAAATTCTTCCATACCTGTAGAATCTGTATTACAAATAGGTGAATTCAAAGAAATAAAAGATCACTTTGTCAATTTTGGATTTTTAAAAGGAACTCTTTGGCTTCGTCTCAACCCGAAAAATTTCCCGGATCCTTCTAAATATCCACTGCTCCTCATCAAGGCACATAACATAGACTCGGTGGAACTATTCCATAAAAATGATGGAAATCGATATATTGTATCTAAATCAGGTCACATCCAACCGGTATTCCAAAGAGAAATCCCTCATAGAAATTTTGTATTTCGAATAGGGCATGAAAAAGAAACCATTCTCATTGCGATTCATTCAGAGATTTCTTTGCAGTTTTCTCTGATTTTTACCAACCAAAGGAATCTACAAAGAGAAGATTACATCACACAGTGGGTTTATGGATTATTTTTTGGAAGTATAGGAATCATCATTTTATATAATCTTGCCATTGCGTTTTTTGTAAGAGATCGAAATTATTTTTATTATATTGGTTATGTATTGTTCTTTGGACTCGGGCAACTTTCTTTACTTGGTTTCTGGAGTTATTTTTTTGTTCCCGATTCTTATTTTTGGAAACGGATTGGAATTCCTTTTTTCTTTAGCGTTTGTCTCTTTTTCTTTGTTCTCTTCACATCTAATTTTCTAAAACTGAAAGTTAGAATCCCCAAAATGGCCAGATGTTTTCAAGTTTTGGGATTTTTTTCACTCCTCAATGCCGTTATTTCTTTGTTTGGTGGGATTTCAGAAGCTTCTATTGGAGTGACATGGCTCTCTTTACTAATTTGTGTTAGTTTACTTGGTGTTTTGATTTGGGGAATTTACAAACGGCTTAGATCTTTTTATTATTTTGCTGTCGCTTTTGTTTTATTGCTCCTTACCTGCATTGTGTATGGATTGCTCAAATTTGGAATCCTTCCCTCCAATGCATTTCTGGAAGAAATGTTATTCCCCATCGCTTCCCTTGCCGACATCACTTTGTTTGCCTTTGCTTTGGCAGACAGAATCCAACTGCTCCGACAAGAAAAAGATTTGGCTCTCGCCCAAGTCACAAGCCTTAGAAAGGAAAGAAAAATCTCTAGGGACATTCTCATGCAGTCCCTACCAAAAACAATTCCTGATGTAAAAAATTTACAAATGCAAATTTACATCCAACCAATGAAAGATGTGGGAGGAGATTTTTATGAATACTTTTCTCCTAATCCTTATGAACTCGGGATTGTTCTTTGTGATGTTTCGGGGCATGGAATTCCTGCTTCACTGATCTCTGCTATGGGAAAGGTTGCCTTTACTACCCAAAAAGACAATATCTCTTCCCCCAAACAAGTTCTAGAAGGAATGAATCGCGTGTTATACGGGAACTGTAATCCACAGTATGTAACCGCGTCTTATGTGTATCTCAATACTTCTACGAAAGTATGGCGGTTTGGCCGGGCGGGTCATCCCAGTGCCTATCTGCAACGTGCGAGTGGAGAAATTATAAAGGTTCATCCCAAAGGAAAAATCATCGGTGTTTTTCCGGAAATCCAAATTGAAGAAACCACACATCGAGTAGAACCTAAAGATAGAATCCTCATCCTCAGTGATGGAGTTTTGGAATGTTTTCATCCAGACGGAACTATGTATGGAGAAGCGGGACTTATCGAATTTTTAAGAGCCAACCGCGAAATACCGAATCATCTTTTTAAAATAAAACTCATCCAAGACTTGGAGTCATTTTCTAAAACAGAAATAAAAGACTGGGACGACGACCTAACCTTTATTTTCCTGGAATTGGTATGACAAAAAGTTACGAGCTCCTGGATTCCGGTGACTTATCCAAATTAGAAATCGTGGGTGGTTACAAACTCCTACGTTCCTCCCCTACTTCGGCTTATGGAAAAGAAAACCCTGGAATTTGGAACGATCTCCATGCGCAGTACATTAAAAATGATTCTGGTGCCGGACATTGGAATTTCCAAAAGAAAATTCCCGAAAGTTTCACCATCGAATTTTCGAATCTAACATTCAAAATCAAACTCACACCTTTTGGCCACATCGGCCTTTTCCCAGAACAAGAAACCAATTGGGACCGCATCAGAGAGATTGGCAAAAAGAAACAAGGCCTCGAAGTTTTAAACCTATTTGCCTATTCGGGAGGATCCACCCTCGCTTGTCTTGATGCAGGTATGAGTGTTTGCCATGTCGACGCCTCCAAAGGAATGGTGGACTGGGCAAGGGAAAACGCAAAACTCTCAGGTCTCGATTCCAAACCAGTCAGGTGGATTGTGGACGATGTTTTGAAATTCATACGTCGTGAAATCAAACGGGGAAAAAAATACCAAGGCCTTATCCTTGACCCTCCGAGTTTTGGTCGTGGGTCCAAAGGAGAGGTTTGGAAAATTGAAGAAAACTTAAGTGAACTCATGGATGCTCTGATGGAACTCTCCGATTCCAAACCAGAATTTGTCATCCTCAGTTGCCATAGCCAAGGGTTTAGTCCTTTGACCTTAGAAAGAATTTTATCTTCTAGAATCAAAACCAAAGGGAATTACCAAACCTCCGAATTATTCATTCCAGAAAAATCAGGAAAAAAATACCCAGCTGGATTTTGTACTTTCTTCTCTAAATAAACCAGGCAAGTTTAAAGATCCGAATCCTGCCATATGCAAAACAGAAGACAATACATTACTAGTTTTTCCAATCCCAAGGTCAAATGGGTTGCTGGACTCAAAGAAAAAAGAAATCGGGATGATGAAAAAAAGTTTTTCATCGAAGGGTATCGTGAAATCAAAAAAGCCATCACGAGTAATCCAAGTTCACCTATTCCTTGTTTACCGGTGAATATCACAAGTTTATTCATTTCCCCTGAATGTTTTTTAGGTGAAAATGAAGAGGCCCTCATCCAGTCTGTCCATTGTCCTATCTTTGAACTCCCTCGTAAAATTTTTGAAAAAATTTCTTACAGAGATCGACCTGACGGCCTTATCGCTGTTGCCGAAACTCCAGATGCCCATGTCCCTTGGGACAAAATCAAAAAAATTGAAACCAATCCCATTCTCATCATTGAAGGGGTGGAAAAACCGGGGAACCTCGGGACTATCCTCAGGACCGCTGAAGGTGCGGGTGTTGGCCTTGTGATTGTCACCGACCCAAGGATTGATCTTTTTAATCCGAATGTGGTACGTGCAAGTACCGGAACTATTTTTACTTTGCCTGTTTATATTGGTGATTTAAAAGAGGTTCTTACACAATTTCAATCAAAAGGTTACAAACGTTATGCGGTCACTCCAGAAGGAAAAACTCTTTATACCTCTATCAATATGAAAGAAAAATCAGTTTTTCTTTTTGGAAGTGAACAGTATGGACTGAGTGCTGATGCAAAAAAACTTTCCGATGATACACTCCACTTGCCAATGCTTGGGGAAGCGGACTCATTAAACTTGGCCATGTCTTGTGGAATCGTTTTGTATGAATCCATAAGACAAAGAAACAAATGAAACTTTATTTTTATATTTCAGGCCATGGGTTTGGCCATATCAGTCGTTCCGGAAATATCATAAAACGCCTCCTAGAAGAAGAATTCATTGAAGAAATTCATTTAGTCAGCACAAGAATCTCCTTTTTGGATTTTTCCCATCCAAAATTAAAAACTCGGAATCTAAAACTTGATGTAGGAGTTTCACAAAAAAACTCACTCTCCATTGATTTACAAACCACCAAAGATGAGCTGATCGATTTTGAAAAAAAGAAAACACAACTCCTAAAAGAAGAAACGGAATACTGCAAAAAAAACAAAATCGGATTAATCCTAACCGATAGTTCTTCGTTTCCCATTACCATTGCTCTGGAAACAGGAATCCCCAGTATGTTTATTGGGAACTTCACCTGGGATTTTATTTATCAAAATTACGCAAAAGACGATTCGTATTTTGGTGTTCTTAGCGAACAACTCCAAGTGGAATACGGATTTGTTACAGAAGCTTTGGTTTTACCGTTTTCTTGTCCTATGCCACCGTTTTTAGAATCGTCTAACATTGGTCTCGTGGGGAGAAAACCAAATCTTTCAAAATTGCAGGGCCGACAAAAGTTTGGTTTGAAAGATGATATCACTTATATCCTTTTATCCTTTGGGGCTTATGGTCTCGAAGGAACCAAACTACAAACTGAAAATCTATCCAAGTCCATCCAACTCGTTGCTTATGGAGTTCCCGGAATCCAATCGGAAGGAATTTTAGTTCCATCCGTCTCACATTATCCAGACCTTGTGGCAGCAGTCGATTATGTATGCACCAAACCAGGGTATGGAATTTTAGCAGAATGTTATTATGCCAAAACTCCGATTCTTTATACCGATCGTGGCGATTTTAGCGAATACATCCACTTGGTAAATGCATTAGATTTATACTTTCGATCCGCTTATATTGACCTTTCTCGAATAATTTCTTGTCAATTTGAAGAAGTGCTGACTCTAATTAATACAATCGACTCCATGACTCCAAAGTTAGAATTAAAAACTAATGGAGAAGAGGATGTTGTTTCACACTTATTAGAATACAATTAAATGCCTGGCCCAGACTCTTATACTGATCGAATCCTCCAAGATTTAGAAGCCTCAGAAAATGGTTATTTCCAAATCGAAAACTCGGGTGGCAAAGCTGTATTAAAAATCACCAAACCCGGGGCCAAAGGTAAAAAAGTCGATTATAAGGATGTTTTGGCCAGGGTTCAACTTTTTGGTGTTGAAGGTTTCAACCAGGAACAAATCAAAAAGATAGTTGCCCTTGCTGAAAACAAACCAGTAGAAATTGGAACTTGGTCGAAGGGAGATCCCATCAGTTCTTATGCTGACATCACAATCTCCGAAGATCATATGGAAGCCAAAATGGTCCTCCACCCACCAAAACATGGAGGAGCACTTCTCACCGAATACCAGTTACGTGAACAAATTGCTTCAGTCGGAATTTCAGTCGGGATCATCGATGTTGTCATCCAAAACCAAATCAAAAACCCAAACTTTTTTGTCCCTTATACCATCGCCAAGGGTTTCGCACCAATACCAGGCAAAGATGGAGAAATCAAAATTTACTTTCGTTCGGACAACAAACCTCAGTTAGAAGAAGACGAACATGGTCGAATTGATTATAAAAATATTGGAGTCATTCAATCCGTAAAACCCGGTGACCTGATTGCAGAAAGGATTCCACCAAAAAAAGGTGAATTTGGAAAAACCGTCAATGGAACCCTCATCCCCTACCAGGAAGAAAAATCGGTGGATTGGCATCTTGGTCCCAACGTCGAATTAAAAGAGGACAAACTGTACGCGAAAATCGCTGGTCGACCTGTTTTATCTGCTGCTTGGGAAATCAAAGTCGATGAAGTAATCCAATTAGAAGCTGTCGATTATTCTACTGGAAATATAGATTTTCCAGGAACTATCATCGTGGAAGAAAAAATTGGAGATGGGTTTTCTCTTACCACAAATGGAAGCATCATCATTCGTAATTCCGTAGGAAAAGCCTTTCTCAAAGCCAAAGGAGACATTGTTCTTTCCGGCGGATTTATGGGACGCGGAGAAGGTTATATCGAATCCGAAGGAAATATCTACGCTAAATTTGTCGAACAAGGAAAACTCACTGCCCAAGGAAGTATCTTTGTGGAAGAAGCAGTGATGCATTCAGAAATATCTGCCAAAGATTTCATTCGTGTATTAGGAGGAAGAGGAGAAGTGATGGGTGGAACAATCATTGCTGGAAACTCCCTTACCTGCTCCAAACTCGGTGCCGTAGTAGAAACAAAAACCAAAGTTGCCATTGGAACACCTCCAGAGTTACTGGATGAGCTCAACCGAATGAAAAAAGAAATCACAGATAAAGAAATCACTCTTCATAAGGTCCAACTCGCACTCACAAAACTTGTTGAAAAAAGCCAAAAAAAAGAACTGAACAAGGAAGAAAAAGAAACCATCACTAAACTAAAAGATGCGAATGAAAAGTTTACCAAAGTTTTAGAAACAGAATCCAAACAGTTTGAAACTGCACTTGGTTCTTATGAACCAAATCCGGATGCCTTTGTAGATGTGGAAAGAGAAGTGTTTCCTGGTGTGGATTTAAGTTTCGGAGCAGGAAAAAACTACCGTTTGGGCATCAATTCGCTCGTTGGGAAAACACATTTTTATTTAGGAACTGACGGAAGCATTCAAACAGAACGAACCGTCATCAGAAAAGAAGACTAAAACAAAAACTTTTTTTAATCTCCGTTGATGATTCCATCTTCTTCATCACGAGAAATTCTTTTTTCAGGTTTAAGATCTGCATCCACAGAGTTTATTACTTCCGGAACTGTAGTTTTTTTCCGTTTTTCAAATTTTAATTTGGTCAAATCAGCTTTATCAAAAACTAACCAGTGTTTGTTGCGAAACCCAGAAACCTTTTTAAAAGAAAAACCTTGTCCTTGTAAAACATATGTCGATGTTGGGAAGTGTTCAAACGGAATATCAGGGATATTGGACCAATCATAATAATTCCCTTGTTCATCATAGGTGATTTCTTTTTGAAGTTCCCCAAATAAAATCTCAATGGAAGTATCAGATGACCAAATATAAAATCCAGTTCGAGAATAATGAGAAACCACCGATTTCACAGGATTGTATTTAGAGATAACGAGTAGGATTTGGTCTGATTTTAATTTTTGCAAACCATCTGCAAGATCCATGGCGAATTCTTTGATTTCTTTTTCTTCAAAGATGTACTGGTTTACATCTCCGTAAGAACTTTCTTCACGGAATTTAATATTCCCCAGTAAATCCAAAATTTTATCTTCGGAAATTTCTAAAGGATGGGCCAAGGTTTTAGGAACAGAAGATTCAGATTTTAAATTAATTTTGTCTCGATTGACTGTATAAATTGCAAATTCATTACTACGGAACAGAAGGTTACGAGACTTTACACCTGAGGCACATGAATGCAAAAGGATTGATAAAATGATAAGGGAAAATATTTGGAAAAGTTTCATTACGCTTATGCCTCTAGAGTTTTTTGAAACTCTGGAAATTTAGAAAGGTATTCATCTAAAGTTAAAATAGAAAGAATATGATTGAGCCCAGAAAGGCGAAAAACGGAGTTTAGGTTTTTATTCAAATTGGTGACAAAGATTTCAACCCCGCGGTTGTGTAGCGCAGATGATGCCTTGATCACCGCACCGATCCCACTCGAATCCAAAAACTTTACTGAGTGGAAATCCATAGTCAGTTTTCCAAAATTCTGACTGTCGATTGCCTTCTCAAATTCTTGGTAAAACTCGCGCGAGTTTTCCATCAGGACATCCCTTTGGATCGATAGAAGCAGGTGATTTTCCTGACGGTGGCTTAGAATCAACATAGTTGGATTAACAATACGTTACGATTCTCTAGATTTGTGTCAAGAAAATCGGCTTTAGGAAAGCGGGGCCAAATCCGTCAGATTCATCTCCAAATCGTGTGGGTATCCTTCTTTATCGTTATAAACAACAATGGCTTTTTCGGATTGGATTTCTTTGATTTCCACTGTAGAACCAGTAAAAATAAAGATCCCTTTGTGCAGAAAGGTTTGTTTGGTGAGTTTTGCCTTATCGCCTGGCTTCATTCCCCATCCTCTTTTTTCACATAGAGATCCTTACCTGCTTTTTTCATGACATCAAAGATGTACATTTGGCTATGATCCACTCGTGTTCCAATATCATAAATGGCGTCAGTAAAATCAGCACCTTCAATTTTGGCAGAGGCAAGTTTGGCAAATCGGAGATCCGCACCACGGAAGTTTGCGTTTCTTAGATCCGCTCCATTAAAAAAAGAAGCTTTCAGGTTGGCACCTTCGAAGTTAGCGCCCACGAAACTAGAGTTTTGTAAGAAGGCATTGTGAAGATCAGCTCCGCTAAAATCCACTCCATCTAACTTCTCTTTTTCCAACATAACACTGGATAACTTGGCTTCCCGAAGGTGGCCTTGGTTGTGGAGGAGTTCCATGGTTTGCGATTTTGTGATTCGGTTTTCTTTGGGAACACCTTGTCCTGACTCATAATCTTCAACTGCTTTTTTAAGAGCAGCAACTGCAGACTCAGGGTAGTTTTTTCTTCTTTCTGGAAATTCGAAAAGGGTTTCTAAGGTTTCAGGAGTTAGGCTTTTGAGTTCAGTTAAAGATTTGCCTTTTGCATACTCAGTTGCCATCGCGAGCGCAACAATCCCAAACCCACAACCTGTTGTGGTGTAACTTGCGTCTTCCACAACTTGATTTTCGTCTAACTTTAAATAAATTCGGTATCCGTCTCCGCAACCTGTGTTGCGGTAATAGGAGACGACAGTCGCGTCATCCATCTCACGGTAATTCATCCTTTGGTCGTTGATTTCTTTGTAGCGAGCAAAGTCCATTACTGCCATGAGTTGTTCCCCCGTTATTAGTTAGACGGATCTGAGGCCAAAGCCTCTTACTTCATTTTGTATTTTTTCTTGAACTTGTCTACTCGACCAGTTGTATCCACTAGTTTGGATTTTCCGGTAAAGAATGGGTGGCAGTTGGAACAAATTTCCACGCTGATATCCCCAGCAGTGGATCTTGTATCGATCACTGTACCACAAGCGCATTTGATTTTTGCAGAAACGTATTTTGGATGTATGTCAGTTTTCATGGTGGCCCTTTTAGTTCGTATTCATGCTGGCGAGGAATTGGTCGTTCGTCTTTGCGCCACGCATTTTTTCAATCAATAGTTCCATACTTTCGGTGATACTCATAGGAGAAAGTACTTTTCGAAGGATAAAGACTCGAGTGAGGGTATCTTGCGGAAGTAGGAGTTCCTCTTTTCTTGTGCCGGAACGGTTGATGTCAATGGCAGGGAAAATTCGTTTGTCTGCAAGTTTACGGTCCAAATGGATTTCCATATTTCCCGTTCCCTTAAATTCCTCAAAAATCACCTCGTCCATTCGGGAACCAGTGTCAATAAGGGCAGTGGCGATGATGGTGAGTGACCCACCCTCTTCGATATTCCTTGCTGCTCCAAAAAAACGTTTTGGTTTGTGAAGGGCATTGGAGTCCACACCACCGGAAAGGATTTTTCCCGAAGTAGGAACCACTTGGTTGTAAGCACGGGCAAGTCTTGTGATGGAGTCGAGTAGGATGACCACATCCTTTCCATGTTCCACAAGTCGTTTTGCTTTTTCAATGACCATCTCTGCCACTTGGACGTGGCGTTGTGCTGGTTCATCAAATGTTGAACTTACCACTTCCCCTTTTACATGGCGAGCCATGTCTGTTACTTCTTCAGGACGTTCATCAATTAGGAGAACAATAAGAAAAATTTCTGGGTGATTTCTTGTAATCGCATTGGCAATGGATTGCATAAGAACTGTTTTACCAGTTCTTGGAGGGGCAACGATAAGAGCTCTTTGCCCTTTTCCAATCGGACACATAAGGTCAATCACACGAGTGTCCAAATGACTTGGATCAAACTCCATATTGATTCTTTCGTTGGGATAAAGAGGTGTTAGGTTATCAAATAAATTTCTTTTTTGGGCCACTTCCACAGGGAAACCGTTGATGGATTCCACACGTAACATGGCAAAAAATCGTTCCGCTTCTTTCGGTGGTCGAATCAGACCAGTGACAGTATCTCCTGTGCGAAGGCCAAACAATTTGATTTGGGAAGGAGAAACATAAATATCATCTGGACCTGGCACATAATTGTAGTCAGGTGAACGAAGGAACCCATACCCATCAGGAAGTCTTTCCATTACGCCTGCTGCATGCACTTGTCCGTCTTTTTCGGTTTGTGCTTGGAGAAGAGCAAACATCAAGTTTTGTTTTTTCAAACCATGAGTGTTTTCAACACCCAAACCTTTGGCAAGATCAGCCAGTTCGTTGATATTTTTTTTCTTGAGTTCGACTAAATCGAGAGGAGGAGGAATTGGACCTTCGTATCGGTTCTTTTTCTTCTTAAATTGTTTCGGAGGTTCGGAACCATCTTCTTGGTCCATGATGCCGTTAGTATATTCAGTTGGTTCTTCAGGAGGGTTAACTTGGATTTCTTCTTGTTTGCGTGATGCCATAGATTGTTCTACATTGATTTGTTAGGGTATTTGATTAAATTCGGGAAACCATTTGTGCAAGTTAAGTATGCAAGTGAAACAGCGAAGTGCGGAGGTGTTTTCTCAAACGGTAATGAAAAAATTGTTTTTCCGAGTGTTTTCGTCAACGTCTTTTTTTCGACTTTTTCCCCACTTGTGTTGGTTTTGGGCTCTGTTTCTTCGCTTTCGCCTTTGGTTTTGAAGATTTCATAGGTTTCTCCTTGGTTTTTGCCTGATTCGGAGAGATTGCCTTTTTTTTCGGGGAAACTTTTTTTTGTTTTTCTTCCGGTTTTTCAGAGCGTTTTCTCGGAATTACGGACTTTACCTTGGCCTCATTCTGAAACCGTTCCGAAAGTTTTAAAAAACGAATTCTGTTTTGTAAGGTAGTCCTTGGGACACCAAGTTCCGTTGCGGCATGAGAGATATTATTGGAATTTCTTTTTAGCGACTTATGGATGTAATGCGCTTCCATTTCTTCTAGAACTGATTCTAAAGGAAGTTTAGAACGGAAAGCTTCATCCATATTTGGGAATTCAGAATTCCCAGTTCCGGTAGGACCTGCAAAGTTTGATGGCGAAAAATGATATAAAAAACCAACTACCTTTTTCTCTTTTTTTAAAGTGATGATGCGAAGGTTTGTACGAAGTTCTGTGATGTTCGTATGTAATACATTTGTGTCAGCATCTTTACCCAAAGTCAAATCATGATCCTTAAGATAAGTGGCTAGGACTTCCCGATTGAGATTGTGAAGGTATTTTTCAGTCAACTGCAAAGAGTCACGAAACAAAGGTTTGGTGAGAATATTGGTTTCGAAGGTTTCGTTATAAAAAATAGTGGATCCGTTGACATCAGTCGCAAGAAGTCCATCGGGGAAATGGGAAAGAATTAACTCCATAAACCACTGCACAGAGTCTGCGTTTTCTTTTTTCTTTTCTAGTTTGGATTCAATTTCTTCGAGTTTGGGATCTCTGACATTAGTAGAATCAAAACGAGTGAAGGCAGCAAGAAACCTAGGTTTGTCCCAATTGTCTTTTTTTTCTCCGTCCAGGCCAATAACGGGGATCTGAGTGGATTCTTTAAAATAGAGCAAAAGATTTTCGTGAAGTTCATTTTCGAGGATGTCCAAAGGAATCTCGTCAAGGTCTTCCCTCTCTCTTCCCAGATCAGACAACTCTCGGTGAACTCGATCTTTGGAAAGAAGACCTAAAAGTTCCCCGTCTTCCGAAATCACAGGAAGGTGGGTTGCCTTAGTCAGCAAAAAATGACGATAAAGTGATTCGAACTTCACTAAGCAGTCATTCTTTCGAATTTGTTATCAGTGAAAATCGAAATTTTTAGTTTTCTTGGATTGAGGTTTGCTTTTGTTTATGAAGTCCCATCCAAATTGGTTGGACCCAAACACTATCAGCCAACTGGTATTCTTCAGGGATCTCAGCTTTTTGCGATCGTAAAGACATAAGACTGTAAACTAGCGAACGTTTGTATGTATGCAGTGATAGTTGGTAATTCCCAGACAAAAAGTATTCTTTTGCGTGGTCTTTTTCACTTTTTGCCATCAAAAGGTATCTTTGGATTTTTTCTTTGGTATCCCATTCCAAAGTTTTTGCACCAGATTTTTCTTCTCCTTCAAGAAGGATCCATTGTCCCATGGCTTTTTGGTAGAGCCCGTTTGCTGATTCTTCCATGGGAAAACAGAGTTTTCGTTGCGTGACAAGAAGGTCCCCTTCGGCAAGGGAAAGTGTTTTTTCAATTTCCACTCGGTTACCTGCACGGTAAGTTTCTTCCACTTGGGTGCGGATGGATTCAATTGAAGTTTTACCAGTTTCTGGCTCTAACTTCAACTGTTCTTTGATATCGAGTACAAGTGCTATTTTTCCATCTAATTGTTTTTTACGTTCCCTGTAAGACATTGTGGTTTTGGCCACAAGTCCCAAAGTGAAACTTAAGATGATAACACTTGTAATCCACTTCATATTATTTTTTCTTTTCTTCTGGGTAGATGGCTTTTCCGTTTTCATCAAACTTTGGAGTTGGAGGAACTGACTCACGTCTTGCACCTTCCGTCTCTTTGATTTGTGCATTGGCTTCCATAAGTAGATCCAATTTTTTAGAAGTGATGAGTCCATAATTGTCATCATGTTGTTCTAAAAGATCCAAAGGTTTTGCATCCGGGTTTCCGGGAGGAACCACCGTTCTTTCCATACGTTTGTTTTCTACGAAGTTGATGATGGTATCTCTCACCTTCTCGTAGTTACGTTGTTTTTCTTCATTACGAGCATCTTTTAAATCCTCGTTGGATCGGTATTGGTATTCTGGTTTGTCCTCATCTGGTGTTTTGCTATAAATCATCGCAAGGATGGCAAAACGTTTCGCACGACGGAGCGTAAGAATCCCTTCTTTATAAAGAGTGAGTTTGTATCGGTATTGGTGTGGGCTTGAGTTGAGACCAGTTGTGTAAAGGTCTTCTGAAGAACGAAGGTCACGAAAACCAAGACGTAACAATGCTTTGGCGTTATTATCATTGGAGCGAATGATGGTAGGAGCCGCAGCTTCGAGTAATGCTCTTGCATCTTCTATATATTTCTGAAGAACGATTTCAAAAATATTTTTTAACTCCCCTTGGGCTTGGCGAAGTTGGCGAAATCCATAGACATAGTTACTTTGCAGATACCACATGTTTCCGCTAAAGTCAGATTGGTTGGCTGCTTTTAGGAGTTTGAAATAATCAAAATCCAAATTCTTTTTGGAAGGATCCGCAGCGGGAGTTTCAGCTCCAGGTTGCGCCGAACTTTGTGTTTCTTCTTGCGAAGGAGCCAAATTACTCAGAGCAACATTGATAAAATTTAAGTTTTCTTTGTTTTCAAAGATTAAAATCCCCAGATTCGTCTGTTCTGGAGATACTGCGCTGATATGTGAGATATGACCCACAACCATTGCAAAAAAGAGGATGAATTTCCATTTTCCCATAGCTCTACCTTGTTTTTATATATCGGAGCTACGGGAAAAACCAGGACTAAATTTTACATTTTTTGGATTCGTTCAATGGCAGAAATCACGTCTTCCCGCTTACCAAAGGCAGAAAGTCGAAAATATCCTTCTCCAGCCGGCCCAAATCCCGAGCCGGGAGTCCCAACCACTTGTGCTTTTCCCAAAAGTTCGTCAAAAAATTCCCAGGATTTTAATCCGCGTGGGGTTTTTAGCCAAATATAAGGAGCATTGGTTCCACCGAATACGGTGTATCCTGCCGTCGCCAAACCTTCGCGGATGAGTTTCGCGTTTTGCATATAATAGGAAATTTGTTCCTTTATTTCTACTTGGCCTTGTGCGGAGAAAATTGCCTCAGCACCTTTTTGTGTCACATAAGACACTCCATTGAACTTGGTGGTGTGGCGGCGGTTCCAAAGAGAATTAAAACTGATTTCTTCACCCGCTTTTGTTTTTCCTTTTAGGTCTTTGGGAATCACAAGGTAAGCGCAGCGTGTTCCTGTAAATCCTGCAGTTTTAGAAAACGAACGAAATTCCATCGCTACTTCTTTGGCACCAGGGATTTCATAAATGGATTTTGGAATTGCAGGATCTTGGATAAAGGATTCGTAAGCAGAATCATACAGAATGATACTTCCCATTTTTTTGGCAAAGTTCACCCATTCGGTAAGGCGTGCCTTTGTTGCCACCATTCCAGTAGGGTTATTGGGATAACAAAGGTAAATGATATCTGGTTTTTCTTTTGGAAAGTCTGGTTCAAAATTGTTTTCTTCGGTGGCTGGCATATAAATGATATTCGCATATCTTCCGTCTGCACCCACTTCTCCTGTTCGACCTGCCATTACGTTTGTATCAACATACACTGGATACACGGGATCAACCACGGCGATTTTACTATCTAAAGAAAAAATCTCTTGGATGTTTCCACAGTCACATTTAGATCCATCAGAAACAAAAACTTCATCTTCTGCAATTTGGACGCCGCGAGCAGTATAATCATGAGCGATGATTTTTTGGATGAGAAAGGAATATCCTTGTTCTGGGCCGTAACCATGAAAACCTGCAGAACTTCCCATTTCTTTTGCAGCATCAACCATCGCATTCACAATCGTTGGCGCGAGTGGTAAAGTCACATCTCCAATCCCAAGGCGAATGATTTTTGCACTTTGGTTGGCATCTGAATAAGCCTTCACTCTTCTTCCGATTTCAGGAAAAAGATATCCTGCTTTCAATTTTAAATAGTTTTCATTTATCTGAGTCATTTTCTTCTTTATTTTCCTCTATGAGTTTTCTCGATCTAAATCCTTCAAAATAACCATGCTCGTATAACACGTCTTCTTCGCCCCAGGTCCAACAATAGAACCCACTGCCATGATCAAAGTCTACCAACCACAATCCTTTGACATCGATCTGCATTGCCAAAATTTCATTTGTCCAATGGTTTACGATTTCACCAATTTCTTCTTCTTTGGCTTCTAAAACATTTTCTGGTAATAATTTGTTCCTTACATCATCAGCAAGAACACTAGCTCTTAAATAGTATTCTCTTGTGATGTCTCGCACGAGTGGAAGGACTTCTTTTGCTTCCGCTAGTGTCCAAATCTTTTTAGTCAAAATTCACTCCGAGACTCAGACAAAGTAAAACCATTCTGACCACCACACCATATTTCGCCTGACGGAAGTAAGCTGCATTCGGTAGATCATCTACATCTGTAGAAAGTTCATTCACACGTGGGAGTGGATGGAGGATGGTTGTGTCTTTTTTGGAGGCAAGAACTAGTTCTTTGTTCACCTTATAAATATCTTTTAGTTTTTCGTATTCTCTGTGATCTGGAAATCTTTCTTCTTGGATCCTTGTCACATAAGCAACATCGGCATCCCAAAACGCTTTGATGTCTGTGGTTTCTTCCCAAGTCATGGGAAAACCTTCTAAGTTCTTTTTGTATTTTTCTGGAAGTTTGAGTTCTTCAGGACTAATGAGATATAAGTGAACTGGATAATGTCTTAAAAGATTGATTAGGGAATGGATGGTCCTTCCATATTTTAGATCTCCGATAAAGGCAATGTTTAGTCCTTCGATTTTTCCTTTCTCAGAAACGATGGTGTATAAATCAAGAAGGGCCTGTGTAGGGTGTTGGCCAGCCCCATCTCCAGCATTGATCACAGGAATATTGACCGCCCCTGCTGCAATCCGAGATGACCCTTCTACTGGATGGCGGATGACTGCTATGTCCACATAGGCTTCAATCATCTTCATAGTGTCATAAAGAGTTTCGCCCTTTGAGATCGAAGAGAACTGGAATCCCACTGTTGAGATGAGCCTTCCCCCAAGCCTCTCCATCGCTGCTTCAAAGGACATACGTGTTCGTGTGCTTGCTTCAAAAAATAAGGAGGCAAGGAGTTTTCCATTCAGAATTCCAAACGCTTCCCCCGATTCGTGGAGGACACTCATACGGTTTGTTTTTTCGATTAAAAAATCCAAGTCTTCTTTGGAAAATTGGAGGGTGTCTAAGATGTTTTTGTGGGAGTAAGAGTACATAGTTCGGAAATCTTTTCTCTAGGGTTTTTGGTATCGAATAAATCGAAAACATATTTTTTGGTATTTATGGTCGATACGATTCAGAACAAACTCCAAGATATGGAACTGGTCACCCAACACCTGGTCCAACCAGACGATTTGAACTACCATAACAATCTATTTGGGGGAAAAATGCTCTCCTGGATCGATGAGGGAATGGCAATGTATGTGATGAATAAAATCCGTTATACCAATATTGTCACCATGAGTATGGACAATGTGGTGTTTCGATCCCCTGCTCGGGCCGGAGACATCATTCAAATTTACGGAAAAATCGTAAAATATGGAAAATCTTCCGTGACCTCTCGCACTTTGGCCATCACGAACAATCCACAAACGGGAAAAATGTCTGCTGTGATTGAAAGTGACATCACCTACGTTTGTTTAGGTGATAATGGAAAACCAACTGCTTACTTTCGGAACTTTACCCCAACCACTTAGGAAATAGAGTTTGGTTGACCCCAAGAAGATTCAAAATCCTTCCCGCAATAAAATCTCCTAAGTCATCTAAAGTTTTTGGCATTTGGTAAAACCCAGGAGAGGCAGGAAGGATGATGGCACCTGCTTCATCCAAACTAAGAAGATTTTTTAGGTGGATGCGGTTGTAGGGAGTTTCTCTTGGCACAACAATCAGTCTTCTTCTTTCTTTCAAACTGACATCGGCTGCCCTTTCAATTAAATTTTCCGTGAGACCCGCAGACATCGAAGCAACCGTTTTCATACTACAAGGAATCACAACCATCCCATCCCAAGTATTGGAACCACTGGCAATATCAGAACCAATATCAAAAAAATTACGAACGTGAAACCTGTGTTTGGTTTTTGTTTTCCATTTGTTTTCTACAAAAGATAGAATCTCTTCTGCTGACTCCACTTTGGTTTCATACTCTTCGGAAAAAATCCGTAATGCAGCAGGACTTGCAGTGATATAGGTTTCGCCTTCTATCTCAGACAAAGCACGAAGAAACCGGGCGGCATAAATACTACCGCTAGCACCTGCAAGACCTACAACAAGTTTCATTAGAAACTAATACCCGAAGAAATTTTTAATAAAAACTCATTCCACTTATCAAATAAAATCGCCAGGAATAAAACAACGCTGATCCATGAATTGATTTGGTAAAAAACCATCGGTAAATCTTTTGATTTGTATTGGTAAGAAATCCGATGTTCATACAAAACTAAAATTCCAATCACAGAAAGGATCAGGAAATACATAAGCCCAAGTCCGGCACTGATCCCTGCATAAATAAAAAATACAAAAGAAAAACTATGGAGAAAAACAGCGATGGCTCTTGATTTGGTTTCTCCTAAACGAGAAGGAATACTATGAAGATTTTCTTTGGCGTCAAAGTCCATATCCTGAATGGCATATAACACATCAAAGGCGGAAATATGAAAGAGTAGTCCCAAAGAAAATAAAATTGGGACCAAGTTCACAGTTTCTGTGATGGCAATCCAAGCACCAAGAGGAGCAAGAGAAATTGCAAATCCCAAAACCAAATGGCAAAACAGAGTGAATCGTTTGGTGAGTGAATAAAGGAATAAAACAAACAGTGCAGGAAAAGAGAGCAAAAATGCCAGTTTGTTCACAAAGAAACTGGCAAAGATAAAAATAAAAGAAGAAAGCCCAATGAAAAGAAGAGCCGAAAGTTTGGAAATTTTTCCAGAAGGAATTTCTCTATTTTGTGTACGGGGATTTTTTTCATCAATCTCCGAATCTACATAACGATTAAATCCCATCGCGGCGCTACGGGCTGTGACCATACACACAAGGACAAGGGCCCCGATCCGGAGCAAATCACCTGTATCCAGCGTGGATTCTAGATAAGCTAGGAGGAAACTAATCCCAGCGAAGGGCAAAGCAAAGAGTGTATGGGAAAATTTAACCATTTTAGCGTAAAGAATTAGATTTTTAAAGAAGTTCATGGCATCCTTTCTGCCCTTAGTTTAGACAGACTGAAGGTTTTTTGGTTCATTCAGATTCGATTTCTTCCGTTCTTAGAACCAAGGTCCCAAATTATGAATATCCGTCTTTCTTTTCTTGGAAGATCCCCGTTTCCCAGTGTTACATTCGGGATTTTTCTTCTCTCCTCAGTTTCTTTTGCTCACCCAAGCTTAGAAGACCGGCCTTTACGAATTTTTTTCCATTGTGGTAAAGAACTGTTTACCAGTATGGATGAGGAAGGACGTGGGGGCCTCAGTGCCCTTCTCGGATTTGTTGAACGAGAAAAAATGGATTTGGACTTAAAACGTGGGAAAGGGTACATGTTGTACCCTTTTACGCCCAAAGACAAACCCTTAGAATTTCCCTTTGATGGATTCACTCTTGGGAAACCGAGAGAAATGAACCATGGCCCCGTCAAACTTGGTTTAGGTTCTATTCAAGAACTGATCGATGTCAAAAATATTGAGGACTACGATGGTTGGATTGTTTATGTAAATAACGACGATGAAACCAAAATTCCTCTCCTACCTTGGCAAAACCACCCAGAACTCCCACTCTTCCTTCTTGTAGAAGGGAAACCAATGTCTAGGTTTCGATATTTATCCAATGTACACCAAATTGAATGCCCAAAAGACTATGGTAGACTTGGCACTTTGAATTTATTCTTTCGCAAACGAAACTTAATTCGTTTGGATTACAAATTAGAATCCATAAACTTAACAGATAGAAATCGTTCTTGGAAACAAAAAAAAGAATCGGAAACAGAAGAAGGTTTAGAGAAACCTACTCCGAAAACGAAGGACATAGGGAAGAAAGAGGACAAGTCGAACAAAATGTCCGGCGGGCCTGGCAGTACTTACGACCGAGAAATATTAGGTACAGAGATAGGTTTCGGCAAATCTCCTTAGGAGTCATCTTCATCATCTCCCGTTCAATTTGTACGGGATCAGTTTTTTTTGTAAAACCCAATCGTTTGGTGAGTCGTTTCACATGGGTGTCCACAACGAATCCTTCCACGACTCCATAAATCTCTGCAAGAACCACATTGGCAGTTTTCCTTCCAAACCCAGGAAGTTTAATGGCTTCTTCCATCGTCTTTGGAATTTCACCACCGAATTCGGAAAGAACCATCCGCGCAAAACCCTGGATGCTTTTGGCTTTGTTTTTATAAAACCCTGTGGAGAATATTTTTTTCTCTATGGCCGTTAGAGGTGCCTCTGCAAAAGATTCAAGTGTGGGAAAGGTACGAAAAAGTTCGGGTGTGACTTGGTTTACACGTTCATCAGTACATTGTGCACTTAAAATGACCGCAATTGCTAATTCATAAGGTTTCGTAAACGTGAGGGGAGTTTCTACTGCACCGAACTCCGCCTCGAGGAGACGGTAGACTTCGGTGACTTTTGGTGTTTTTCTGGATTGTTTCAATCCAAAAGTGCGCTTAAAAGAATTTAAGCTGCTGGTTGTGCTTTTGGAGTAATCCCTACGTATTTTTTAGGAGTGATTGCAGCGATATCGCCACCGTGGTCTTTGATTGCCACTTTCAAACCTTTTTTACGAAGAGTTCTCAAAGCACGTGTAGAAATCTTAACGCGAACCCAACGGTTCTCGTCTTCTAAAAAGATTTTCTTTGTGATCACATTCACCTTCCAGATACGGCGGTTCTTTTTATGAGAATGGGATACATTGTTCCCTGCCGTCGTTCCTTTTCCGGTTACTACACATGTTCTAGCCATAATTATTACCTTGTTTCGCTATGTTTTTGTACCCTCAGAATGGGTCAATTCGAAACGAATCTTTTCCTGAAAGAAACGAAGTGCATCGATGGGAGTATCAGCAAACCCAAACAAATGGAGGTCTTCTTCCGAAATCAGACGCATCTCTGCTAGTTTTTTGAAATTGATCACACTAGTCCAAAATTCTGTCCCGTACAACAAAATAGGAATCCTGGATTTTTTTCCCGTCTGGACCAAGGTGAGGGTTTCAAATAGTTCATCAAAGGTTCCAAACCCACCAGGAAAGGCAATCATCCCCCGGCAAGTTTTCATAAACCAAAGTTTTCTCATAAAAAAATAATGAAATTCAAAGGCAAGTTCTGGATCAACATAAGGATTTACATGTTGTTCATGAGGCAAAACAATATTTAGGGCAACGGATTTGGATCCAGCCTCTTTTGCTCCCCGGTTCCCGGCTTCCATAATCCCAGGCCCACCGCCAGTACAAATGTGTAAATTTCTATCTGGATTTTCCTGTTTGAACAAATCGGCCCATTCGGAAATCAATCGTGAAAACTCACATGCTTCTGTATAATAATGGCTCAATGATTCAATCGGGGAAGGAGGATTTGTTTTGGGAGTTTCTGGAGAAGGAATGCGAGCTGAACCAAACACAACAATTGTATCCGTGATTCCATGTGTTTGGAATTCCGATTTGGGGTGGAGGTATTCAGAAAGGATTCGAACGGGTCCTGCTTCATTTCCCCATAAAAAACTTTGATTCTCAAAGGCTAAATCATTCATCTTAATATCATAGATCGACCGAATGGTATAAAAAATGCGGAAAATCCAAAAAACAATCTTTATCGCAATTTCATTAGAACATCTCCCTATGACAGAGAAAGAATTGAAACAAATCTGTAAGGATTGGGATTACCAGGGGTTTTCTTTTTTCCGCCCAGTCGTGGTAATGGATTGGAACACAGAACCAAAAGCCTTGGGAAAGGCCAAGTTAAATGTCAATTTATTCATTCCTTTAACATTTTGGCAAAGTCTCTACCACTGGATTTTTCCAAAACTTTATACCCAAAAAAAGTTAAACAAACTAACAGAAATTTTACGAGATGCAGTTTTATTTAGGGAGAGAAAAGTAAAACCAAATGGGTTTTCTTTTTTATGGAACCAGTTTTGGAAGACTCCCCTTTCGATTGTTTGGCTGAACCTAGGTTATACAAAACTTCGAATGGATCTAAAATTAGATGAGGATTCCATCGCCCAAGCAATTCCTCTCGTTTATACAGGTGAAAAAAAATTCTACTTCCGCGCAGGGTATCTAAAATCCATCCACTACCGATGGATTAAAAAAGAATTTAAATTTCCATATCCTAAGTTTGCAGAAGTGTATGTCAAAACTCGAGACAAACACAGCGACGAAAGTATTGGTAGGGTCTTTTATACTTTTTTGGGATATATGCTCGAAAAAGAGACCGACGAATACCTGTTACCTTACTTTGGATTTCGTTCTGTTTTGCCTACCAAAATCAGAAACCTAATTCCTGAAGATATATGGAAAGTGGTCCATCCTCAAATCCAATCAGAATGGAAGGAGGAAAATCTTTTTGAAAAAGAATTAGAATTTAGGACTGTCTACCAGGTTTCCACTTCTTCGCAGAATCATCCAAAATGATAAAACGAGAGTTTTTTCCTATCACAACTTCATTGATTTTTTTATCTTGTAAAGCTCGGTAAACAGAAGTTCGGCTAGTGTTTTTCTTTTCAGCGAAATATTTGATCTCTAATAAATTTTTACTGATTTGTTTGCATGTATTCACTAGGGCATCTGACATTGTTGGACTAACCTCTATTACCTTAGACAGTTTGTTCGATAAAGAGATGAGATTTTTTTAAAAACGATCCAATCGAATGGAAAATTCGATCTTTTTTTCCGTCTTAGGCGCAATCGTTTTAGGATTACCACCAAGGAAGTGTAAAAAATTCCCAGTACCTGTCATAGGTTCTATCGCTATAGATCTACGATCTTGTGGAGTATATACCTGATAAAACTCTCCACCTTGGATGATGAGTTTTTCTTTTTTATTCATAGAAAAAAGACCAATGTAAGAATTTTCGCCATCAATGGATGCGTATAAATCATCCAAGTTTTTTCCCATAAGAGTTTCTTCTGAATTTAGAATTATATCTTCTTTCTGAACTTTTTCTGGTAAGAGATAATCTCCTAACTTCACTTTGTGAAATCCACTTCCAAATAAAAAAAGATCATCAATGGATTCATCCTCATTCCATCGAAAGTATGGATGAATTCCTAAAGCAAATGGAAATTCTGTGTCAGATCCATTGGTCAGTCTGTAGATGACCTTTAACTCCGAGGGAAACAATTGGTAACATTCTTTCACTTGGATTTGAGAGAGCAAACTCCCCTTCCATGTTGCGGGAATTTCCATTTCAAATTCTGCATAAGAAACCCCATCGGTGATCTCCTCTCTTACCAAATGTCGAGGGAGATTGTGGTAGAGGCCGTGCAAAGGGATTCCGTTCCCATCAGTCAGCCAATGGGTACTGGGATAAAATGGTTCCCGGGCCCAAGGGTTAGGTTCTAGTCGATTCACCCAAGGAAACATCAAAAAAGACCCGGAAGCGAAAAAAGGATCGGGGGGCTTGTGTCCCGAAACCACTGAGACGGATTTTCCGTCCACCGGGGACAAAAGATGCAAACCAAGCCATTGGCCACCGCCCGTTGGGTGGATTTCAAAACAAGACTGTTTTGTTTTCAGTTGGTACAAGATTTATCTCCCAAAAATGATTGAAGTCATAGTTTGCGATCTTAGAAAGGTTTGTATGCCTTCAAGAAAGTCTTTTCTTTTCGTTTGTGTCGTTCTGCTTTCGGTTCTCTTTACCGAATCTTGTGTTATTGGAAACAGTATGAACCTGTTTCCGCAAAGTGGCAAGGCTGATTTCGAAGAGAAACTCATAGCCGGAAGAGATCAAGAAAAAATCGTGATTATCTCCATCGAAGGAATGATTACGGATGATGCCAAAGATTCATTTTTCGGCCCTCCGACAGAATCCATGGTCGCAAGGATCAAAGAATCCTTAAAATATGCAGAACGTGATCCTGATGTCAAAGCAGTGATTTTAAAAATCAACTCACCAGGTGGAACTGTAACAGCTAGTGATATCATTTACCAAGAAGTATTGAAATTTAAAAATAGAAAATCCATTCCTGTTTTTGCTGGATTTATGGATACGGCTGCCAGTGGAGCTTATTACATTGCGATGGCCACTGATGGAATTGGTGCTCACCCAACAACTGTTACAGGTTCTGTCGGTGTCATCATGTCAGGGATCAATGTAAAAGAAGGATTGGATAAAATTGGAGTCAAAGATCAGTCTTTTACTTCTGGCCCGAACAAAGCCCTTGGTTCACCGATTTCAGAAATGACTTCTGAACAAAGAAAAATTCTTCAATCAATTATCGACAGTTTGTATGGAAGGTTTTTTGAAGTAGTCAAAAAAGGAAGACCAAACGTAGCAGAAAGTCGACTCCGAGAAATCTGCGATGGAAGAATTTTCACAGCAGAACAAGCAAAGAAAGAAGGTATGGTTGATTTCATCGGATATTTTGATGACTTCGTTTATCAAATCATGCAACACCCTAAATTCCAAGGAAATCGCCATGGTGACCCACGGGTGATCACTTACCAAAGAGGAAAAGGCAGAGTTGATAACATTTACCAAGCCACTGATATTAATAAAAATCCGTTTTCTTTAGGAATTGCTGATAAAATTTTAGGAACTGGAACCAATTCTAAATTTCTTTATCTTTGGGATCTATAATTTCAAGGCCAACTAATCAATGTTATTTAATTCTATTCCCTATTTAATACTTTTTGCGTTAACTTATTTAATTTACTGGAATATTCCTCAGAAAGGTAGAAAACCATTACTTGTAATTTCTTCACTTACCTTTTACGCTTATTTCAGTTTTCCTTTTCTGTTTCATTTCCTTTTGGTGATTTTAGTCAACTATGGATTTAGTGAATGGATTTTTCGTAAAAAAGACAAAGGGGAAAAATATAACCATCTACTCTTTGCCATTGTTGCGTTAAACTTAATCAACTTAGGATTCTTTAAGTATTTCTATTTTATTACAGGATCTTTGTTTTCTTTGACAGGTTATCCCGCATTCAAAGAAATTTCAGGTTCTTGGAGTATTTTTTTACCTTTAGCGATTAGTTTTTATACCTTCCAAATCATTGCTGTGCAGGTGGACATCCACCGAGGAATTATTGAAAAAAGAATGTCCGCTGTGGACTATTTTTTATTCATTCTATTCTTCCCACAATTGATTGCAGGTCCCATCATGCGATCGCAAGATTTTCTTCCGCAACTCGATCATCCCACAATCGATTCAGACCGAATGAAAAAAGGTTTGTTTTTGATCATTGGTGGACTTTTCAAAAAAGTGATCATTGCCGAAAACATTGCGCCCATCATCTCTCCGATCTTTATGGATCCGGCTAAATTCGACAGTTTTTCTATATTTTTCAGCGTAATTGCCTTCGCAGTACAAGTGTATTGCGACTTTTCAGGTTACACTGATATGGCACGTGGTTCTGCCAATTTACTTGGGTATGAGATTCCAGAAAACTTCCAAGGCCCGTTTTTTTCTCAATCATTTCGGGAACTTTGGTCTAGATGGCATATCACATTGTCATCTTGGTTAAGAGATTATATTTATATTCCTTTAGGTGGAAGTAAAGGTTCAATCTTTCGTTCCAACCTAAACTCTTTTATCACTATGTGTCTTGGTGGACTCTGGCACGGAGCCAATTGGGCTTTTGTGTTTTGGGGAGCTTATTTAGGTGCATTGATTTGGGTGGAGAGGTCCTTGTATTTAGGCAGAGGGAAAAAGAAATTTCTACCTGACACTTTGCCTTTAGTGGGAATCATTCGTACAATTGTTGTGTTTATTATTTTTTCTTTTTCTGGAGTTTTCTTTCGATCAGCAGCCCGTGGAGAAGAATCCATGTCTGTTGCTTTTGAAATTTTCAAAGGTGTTTTAACATTTAGAAACACCGGGGAAACATTGAGTCGTGTTGATGAACTTCCTACCTTCATAGCTTTGGGACTTATGTTCAACTGGTTCCAATATTCAAACTTTGTGTATGAAAAATTAAAACCCTACCAAAATATTCTCCTGCCGATTCTATCAGTGGTCATTCTGCTTTTGCTTGGAATTTTTGGAGATGGTGGACAAGATTTTATCTACTTCCAATTTTAAATCCTCACTTCTAAAAAGTAGAGCAAACAACAAACAAATGGGAAGAAAACTTCCGATGATTCTTTCTGTTTGTTTGTTATTCTTTAATATCCAATGTGCACCCAAAATTGATTGGATCCGCACACTTCCTTCGGATCTTCCTCGAGATACAAAGATTCCATTGGGTTTTTATATCCGGCCAACGGAAAAAAAATCACCATTTAACTCGAAAGAATTCCATTTGTATTGGAAAGAAGAAATCCAACTCAAAGAAAACACTCAGTTTGTAAAAACTTGGAGTGAATGGAAGGTTTACAAAGACCATTCAGAATTCCATCAAAAAGAAGGAACGGGTACATTTGAAAAATCAGGAGAATGGGTTTTACTCAAAACAAATTCAATTTCCGAAGTAAAATGCAAATCGACTCAAACTGATAAAACAATCCCAAGGGGCAAAGATTGGTTCTCCTCGTTTCCTTGTTCCCCTCAATCTTCAAAATCCAATCGTATCACTGACCATCGGTTGTTGTATTACTTTGACGGAAAATCTCTGTTTCCCTTACAATTTGAATCAGGTTATCATGAAGCCGACTTTGGAATTGCTTGGGAATCCGATCTGCCTTATACAAGATCAAGTTTGTTCGAAAAAGCTAAGTTGAAATATGGAAAAAAAGAATTCCAACCCCACGTGTACAACCACGTGAAGTTGGATTGATTCGAAGAAGAATCAAAAAAGGGTAACCATCTCTAGAAAGAATCATTACATATAGTTTTTATCTGAATGCCACAACTGCACAAGCACGTGCATATTCTTTGTATTCTACATTTGCTCTATGTTCAAATTTTGTAATCCCGTGTTGGCGGAAAGCTTCACTTGCTTTTTTTGCATGTGTTGAAGCTTCACAAAAGTTTCCCGCCTTTGAGTGGGCTTGGCTTGCAAGGTATTGGATGGAAGCAAAACTTTTGTGTTCGCTCATTCCAATCGCTTCTCTAATTTTAATTGCTCTTGAATAATGACCTGAAGCTAAATCAAATTCTCCCATCCCCTCTTCTTCACTTGCAAGTTTCACAAGTTCATTTGAGATCGCAGTGAGTGTTTCTTTATCATATTGGCTGATGAGGGAATCGAGGTCTTCGTTCATAAAAGAAGACTCTCCAGCTGAAATGGAAGCGGTAAGTGCCAAAACTAGAATGGTTAGAATTGCCTTTTTCATATTCCCTCCGAACCAATGGTTCTCTTACATTAATGCAACTATCGTGCCAGGCCCAAAACGGCCTAAATGCAGAGAGATTGGCAAACAAAGGAGAATCCTTTGAGAGATTAGGAGTGAATTTGCTTAAAAAGTACGCAAATTGTTGCATCAGAAATAAATTGCCTAAGAAAAAGGGGTGAGAGCCTGAAAAAGGAAAGTCACTTACCTTTGTGCGTTTCTTTCCTACGTAAGCGAGTTACTTATTTCAGTTCATCGTCCGAGATTTCTAGCTCTCTTTGGAGGAAGTCAGTAAGATCCATCGAGCGGTAGTGGTCACGGTCCCCATCACACTGTCTCCCACCTGGTACGGCCAGAGTGCGACCTGCAATGGTAATTGGTTTTAAAAATAAATTCCCAGTCAAAGGGCAGTTGGGACCAGGAGAAAGTCCATTAAAGGCACAAGTGGCACCTTTGACCACATCTGCCGGAATTTCTTCTGCTTTTCCATTCGGATAGAAAACAGGATAAGGGCCTTCGTTGTACCAACGAGAGTACATCTTTCCCCAAATCGGTGCAGCAACACCAGCGGCTGTGACACCCTTTCCGAGAGAAAGTGAGGATTTATCAAAACCCATCCAAACAATGGATGTGTATTTTGGATCAAAGCCCGCATACCAAACATTGGTATAAGAGGAAGTAGAGCCAGTTTTTCCACCGGATTCACCTTTATAATTTCCTTTATCGGCGGCACGAAGGGCTTGGGTAGGTGTTCCTCCCATTGCCACTCCAATTAACATTTGTTTAATGATATATGCTGTGGCTTCAGGAATGATTTGGATCGTACCGTTTTTTGCTTCCTCTGCAAGAGTCTCTTGGACTTCTTTTTCTTTATTATAAACAACAGAACCACTTTGGTTTAGCACATAACGAACACTAAATGGAATTACATCTTTTCCTTTATTTGCTAAAATAGAATATCCCAAGGCCATTTCATACGGAGTTAACTCTGCAACTCCCAGTGCCAATGCAGGACCAGTAGGAAACCTGGATTTATTTGCTTTAGTAACTTTGGACGCAAAATCAATGACAGCATCAGTTCCTGTTCTCATTAGTACCTGAACAGAAACAATATTAAGAGATAAAGACAAAGCACGAGATAACGGAACCATTCCTCTAAAATCACCAGAGATGTCTTGTGGAGAATAACCTTCTCCTTCTTCGGTGATTGTCGTTAAAGGAGCATCCATAATTCCAGTTCCGGAACCGACGGCTCTATTTTGAATTGCGGCAGCATAAACAAATGGTTTGAATGCAGAACCAGTTTGGCGTCTTGCCTGCATGGCACGGTTAAATTGATTTTTTGGGGAGAATCTGGAACCACCCACCATTGTTTGGATATATCCAGTTTGGTGGTCAATTGTAACGATAGCACCTTCTACGTGTAAGTTGGAAGAAAATACAAGAGATGACCTTTGAAATTCTTTGACTGCAGAACTTTCATTTTCAGAAGGAGTGAAATCGGTCAAAAGCTCTAAGGCAGGTGCCATTTCTTTTTCTAAATGAAGTCGGAATACTTGTCTATCATCCAAACTGGTAACGTAAGGAACTCCCACCGGAAAAATAGAACCGAATAAATTATACAAAGAAACAAGGCCTCGGTCGGCCCTTCCCACATAACGGAAGTTTGCACCAAAAGCATATTTATCTTGTTCGATAAGACCTTTTCTCAGTTCTTCTTCTGCAATCTCTTGTTTTCTGACATCAAGAGTGGTATAAACTCGTAGTCCGCCAGTGTATAAGGCCTCTTCCCCAAGTTCTTTCTCTAGAATTTGTCTTACCCACTCCGTAAAATACGGAGCTCTATTGAGTTTTGCTCCCCAAGTAGAGCGAGATGGTGATTGAGTGATTACAACGGGCCAATACCTTTCCCAAAAATCATCATGGATTTTTTGAACTTGGTCTTTTGGGATAAAACCATTTTTTGCCATCAGTCCCAAAACCACAAGGTGAGCTTGTTTTGCTTCTTTTGGATTTTTGAATGGGGAATAAGTAACAGGAGCTTTAGGAAGTCTCGCAAGCATAGCAGCCTCTGCAATGCTCAAATCTCTGACATCTTTTTGAAAATACACATTGGCTGCTGAAGATAGACCAGTAGTTCCATGGCCTAAATAAATTAAATTAAAATAGATTTCTAAGATTTCTTCTTTAGTGTATTCTTGTTCAATTTGTAAGGTAAGGAGAGCTTCTAAGAATTTACGGCCAAAGGTCTTTTTTCTTTGTTGTAAAATTGTTTTTGCTAACTGTTGGGTAAGGGTAGATCCACCTTGTACAATTCGTCCAGCAAATACGTTTTTGATGGCAGCACGAACGATGGCTAAAAAATCAATTCCAAAGTGATTAAAAAAGTTATCATCCTCAACAGAAAGAAAGGCATGGATTACATGAGGTGGAATGTCACTATATTTTAGTAACTCTTGTTTATGGCGGTATAGTTCTGCGAACAATACTCCATTCGAATCATAAAGTTTAGTAGGAGTTGTAGGTTGGTATGATGCCAACTTTTGTAACTCCTTTCCTTTATTTACTTCAGAAAGAATGTATCCAAAAAAGAATCCGCCAAGGAGCGCAATGCTAAAGAAAGTAGTGATTGTGATTCTAAGTGTTTTTTCTTTGTTCATGGTATTATAGGTGGAAGCGTAACCCTTCCCTTGCTAAATGAATTTTTAATTTTTTTTCGCCTAACTGTTCTTTGTGGAGCTTGGCATCATTATATATTTCGTAAATTTTTTCATCTGAATAACTTGGTTCATGATGGGTGAGTACTAAGTTTTTTACCCGCCAGGATGTTGCACAGTTCACGGACATTGTATAAGCAGTATGACCCCAATCGAACTTGGAAAAAGATTCATCTAAGGTATATTGGGTATCTAAAATAAGTAAATCAGCATCTGCAAAGAACGGATGACATTCATGGATTAAATCCATATCTGCTCCTGTAAATTCCGCATCCGTAGCAAAAATAAAAATTTTACCAGCTCTATCGGTAAACTTATACGCAAAAGATCCTCCCGGATGTTTTAACGGATAACATTCCACCTTCATGCCAGATCCAAATTCTAAAACATCGCCTGGAAAGAAGAGTTTGAAATCTTTCGCTGATCCCGTTCCATCCAAAGGAACTGGAAAAAACTCAGGTTCTTGTTGTTTTTGCAAACGAGATTCTAGGTCGGAGTAAGGGGAATAAAAATTCAGTAGGAAGTCAGGGAAGTAAATGGGTTTAAAAAAAGGTAGTCCTTGGATATGATCCCAGTGGGTGTGCGTGATAAAGAAAGAGACTGTCCTTTTTAATTTGTTGGAAAGATAATCGGAGACAAGTTCATCTCCTAAATTCCGAAGCCCAGTTCCCATATCCAGAATAAAAATTTCTCCGTCATCATCGGTGACAGAAACACAAGTCGTGTCAGATCCTGTGACAAATTTAAGATGGTACGGGAGGTCTTGCCAGAATTCATCGGCCGAAACACCAGCCCCCGATTGCCGATAGAGGTCCAGAATATCGATAATTTTTTTGCGGTAGTCTTGGTTTCGGAGGGGACTCGCAATGGAGCCGCGGACTCCGTAGAGTTGCACAATCACTTCCTCGATGCTAGGAAATCGACTTTCCTTGTCACTCAAGATTTGCGACCTTGAATTTATGGCCTCTCGTTACCCAGGATATGAACTCCGATTTGGACCCCCCATGGTTCCCGTTGTACGCACTCTCATCATCATCAACGCAGTTTTATTCCTTCTGCAGATGATAACGAAACTGGCTTTCCATTCACCCATTCTAGAACTTTATTTCGGCCTTACCCCGGAACTGGTCTTTACAGGTTGGGTCTGGCAGCTCCTCAGTTATGCCTTCCTCCACGGGAGTTTTTTACACATCCTTTTCAATATGCTGAGCCTTTGGATGTTTGGTTCAGAACTTGCGGAAATTTGGGGGGAACGTGCCTTTTTAAAATTCTATCTTTTCACTGCCTTTTTAGGTGGGGTGGGAACCGTCGTTGCCCATTTTTTTGGCATTCCGCAAGGACTTGTGGTAGGGGCAAGTGCGAGTATCTATGGATTACTCGTGGCCTATGCGATGACTTGGCCAAACCGCGAACTTCTTGTTTTTTTGATCTTTCCGATGAGAGCCAAATACTTTGTTTTGATTGTCATGCTAATGGTGCTTTTTGCACAAGGGGAGAGAGTGGCCCATTTTGCTCATTTAGGGGGAGCCATTGGAGGTTTATTCTTAATGAAGGTTTACACTGGCTGGAAAAAGAAAGTGGGAAACCTTCCGACTTGGTCTCTCTCTCGTTACTTACAAAAACGTAGGTTTATGCGGTACCAGGAAGAAATGGCAAAAAGGGAAAATGCAAAAACCAAAGTGGATGAACTTCTCGAAAAAATTTCCAAAAATGGAATGGATTCCCTTTCTCGAAGCGAACGAAAGTTTTTAAACGAAGCCTCTCAGAAATATTTTAACGAGTGAATTCCAACAAAGTATTCTATTTTCCAGAAATTCCCCCTAGATCGCCTTACTATAATTTGGCGATTGAAGAAGCCATTGCGCTAAAATTAGTTTCCGAAGGAATTATGGCAGGGGTCAGACTTTGGAAAAATCCAGATTCTATCATTTTAGGCCTTTCGGAAAATCCATTTCGGAACATCAAAGAAGAAGTGGTGACAAAATACGAAACCATGGCCCGAAATGTTGGTTTTTTCAAAAAACCAGAACCTAATTTTTGTTATATTGCAAGACGAGCTTCTGGTGGGGGAACTGTCTTTCACTCACTTTCTGGAAACATCAATTATTCTCTCTATTTTAATTTGGATGAAAGGAAAGATCTTTTTCCTGTTAAAGATTCCTATGATATCCTCCTTGGGATTGTGGCAAAATCTTTGGGAAGACAAAACATCCAATGTTTTCCTAAGGGTAAATCCGATTTGGTTTTGGAAAAAAATGGAATCTTTAAAAAGATTTCAGGAAACGCTCAGTTTCGAAAACGGAATTGTATTGTCCAACATGGGACACTTATTTTAGAAGATCAGTTAATTGAACGAGTGGCAGAAGTCCTACACCACCCTCCCGAAGAACCCGACTATCGCAAAGAAAGAAGCCATAAGGAATTTCTTACCTCCCTTCCCGATTTTTTTTCGGAGAAGATTTGGGCAAAAGATCTCGTTCGAGAAGTTTTTTCTTATTTAGGAGAAAAAGAACCTGAGGATTTTTCAAAAATTTCCTTCTTTGGCTCCGACTTTTCTACTTTTCGGAAACACGTGCTCCAAGAATCTGAATCTATTCGCAAGAAGAAATACCAAAATCCAGAATACACACTTCATAGAGAAATTCCAACATGAGTTATTTAGAAAAACAAGATCCAGAAGTTTACGCCGCATTAAAAAAAGAAGACGAACGCCAAGAACATTCCCTAGAAATGATTGCTAGTGAAAACTTTGTTTCTCGTCCTGTGCTCGAAGCTTATCACTCCACTCTAACAAATAAGTATGCGGAAGGGTATCCTGGAAAACGTTACTACAACGGCTGCGAAAACGCAGACAAGATAGAACAACTCGCCATCGAACGGGCAAAAAAAATGTTCGGTGCAGAATATGCGAATGTGCAACCACATAGCGGTGCACAGGCGAACATGGCAGTATTTCTTGCAACTCTCGAACCAGGGGACAGTTTCCTTGGGATGAATTTGGCCCACGGTGGTCACCTAACACATGGTAGTGCTGTAAACATCAGTGGAAAGTATTTTAAACCAATCCCTTACGGTGTGGATGAAAAAACAGAAACCATCAACTACGATGAAGTGGCAAAACTTGCGAAAGAACACAAACCAAAACTAATTGTTGTGGGTGCTTCCGCTTACCCAAGAACCATTGATTTTAATAAATTCAGAGAAATTGCAAATGGCATTGGTGCCAAAATTATGGCCGATATTGCGCATATCTCAGGTCTTGTAGTTGCGGGAGAACACCCAAGTCCGATTGGTGTTTGTGATTTTGTCACAACAACCACTCATAAAACTTTACGTGGACCAAGAGGAGGACTCATCCTTTCCTCTTCTGAACATGAAAAGATTTTAAACTCAAGAGTGTTTCCCGGAATTCAAGGCGGACCACTGATGCACGTGATTGCAGCGAAAGCCGTTGCCTTTGGGGAAGCACTTCAACCAGATTACAAAACTTATATCAAACAAGTCGTAAAGAATGCAAAAGTCCTAGCTGATACATTCCAAAAACGTGGTTTTCGTGTGGTGTCTGGTGGAACAGACAATCATATTGTTCTTCTTGATGTATCTGTCAAAGGTCTCACAGGAAATGATGCTGCCAATGGGCTGGATCATGTGGGAGTGACGGTCAATAAAAACGCCATTCCTTTTGATAAAAATCCACCGGCTGTGGCTTCTGGGATTCGACTCGGAACACCTGCTCTTACCACTCGTGGTCTAAAAGAAAAAGAAATGGAAGCCGTAGGAAATCTAATCTGTGATTATCTAGATCATTTTGGTGATTCTACTTGGGAATCCAAAGTAAAAGCAGGTGTGAAAGAAATCACTTCAGCTTTCCCAATGACAAACTTCCGATTAGAAGATTAACTCTCGCTAAACGCTAAAACCTCTCTCCGTTCCGAATATTCATTAGAAAGCGGATCGGGGAAGGTTCTTTCCACAATCTCCACTCCGTTTTTACCATAAAACAAAATTGTAGAAGCGCGGGTTCCGTAACCAGGAACACGAATACGAATGGAAGATAAATATCTTTCCCGTTCCAAACCAATTCCTGTGTCGGGGAGGCGAGAGTCTTCTTTTACAATTTCAGCATCAGAAAGTAACCGAAAGAACTCTAACGTGGCATGAGAAATCCAATTGTCATTCATGGGAATGGAATCAAACACCTGTTTCACGTTCGCCTTTAGTTTTGCCGTTTTGGGCCAGACTGTATTCCAACTTGCATTACTGACTGCATGAAAACCTGGTTCCAATTCCAATTCATGTAAGGGATCACCACCCACATAGTGCGCTTCCTTGCCATCATATACAAATAAATTAAAACCTTCAAACTCACTGGCATTGGAGAAAACTTCTGCCCGATAATTTCGAGAAGAAAGATCCTTGGGTGATAATAAAAAATCTAATACAAGTTTGCCTCTTGATTTTGGATGGGGATGCAGAGGCTTTCGAAAATTTCTGACATTGGTAAGAAAGGAAACCTTACGAGAAGTACTTGCACCAAGCCAAGTGCCCCCTGCTTTTAAATCTTTTCCTGCAATGATTTTTGGACTCGTGTCCCACAAGTGAAGGGATTCCGTAGGTCTTTCAAAAAACTCATCCCTGTTGGAAACAATGACAAGAGGGTAATCTGGATGGACCCTATATGCGATCACAACTAAGCACATCTACTGTAAAAAACGAAAAAAGGTGGCAAAAGAAAGCGAAAAACTTGGGAAATATTTAGATTGAACGCCAAAAACCATATTAAATCATGAATTGCAGTACGTTATGAAAGCATTGGAAGCCATAAAAGCCGTCTCAATTTTCCAGGAATCCGTTCTGGATTGGCATAAAAAAGAAGCCCCTCATCCAAACCCTTACCCAGAAGGGAGTCTCGAATCCACTCTCTACCAAAAGAACCATATTGATACCATCCAATGGCATATTGAAGATGAAATCCGAAGGCCGGACATTGCTTTGGAAGAAGTAGTGGCTCTCAAACGCAAGATCGACAAACTCAACCAAGACAGAACCGATATGGTAGAAAAACTTGACGACTTTGTCATTGAGATGTTTCGTTCCGTCACTCCCAAACCAGATGCAAAACTAAACTCAGAATCACCAGCTTGGTTACTCGATCGAATGAGTATTTTGGAACTCAAGATCTACCATATGGAAGAACAAGTTTCCAGAAAAGATGCATCTGCCTCAAAAGAACATATTGCCAAGTGCCAAGCAAAACTAGATATTCTCCTAGACCAAAGAGAAGATCTCAAAAAATGTTTGGACGAACTTTTTTCGGACTACTCACAAGGAATCAAAAGAGTAAAAGTTTATCGTCAGATGAAGATGTACAATGATCAGAATTTAAATCCGTCATTGTATAAGAATCAAAAATGACAAACCTCTTAGTGTTACGATTTTCGGCGATGGGAGATGTGGCTTTGATGACCCCTGCTCTCATTGCCATTGCAGCCAAATATTCCAATATTCAGCTGACAGTTGTTACAAGAGGAAACTTTGCACCATTTTTCTATAATATCCCAAATCTTAATGTTTTAGGAATTAATCTAAAAAAATACAAGGGGATTTTAGGTCTTTGGCGGATGTATCGTGATATCGCCAAACTGGGTCCATTCGGCCATGTGATTGATTTACATGGTTCTGTCCGTTCCAGGTTCATTGCTTTTTTGTTTCGAAGCCAAGGTGTCCCTTATTCTAAAATCATCAAAGGTCGCCGGGAAAAGTTAGCACAAACAAGACGTTATAATAAAAAATTAAATCAACTCCCACATACCGTAGAACGTTATTTAAATGTTTTTCGCAAAGCAGGATTTGATGCACCCATTCGAAAAGGCCCATGGCTCAATGTGGATGGAGAATCCAAAGTGTATGCCAGGGATTTTTTTAAATCCATTGGGATAGATAAAAAAGAAGGACAATGGTTTGGATTTGCACCATTTGCAGGACACGAACTCAAAGAATGGAGTTTCGAAAAATGCAAACGCCTAGTGGAAGTTTTACTCGATGAATTTCCAGATTGCAACGTATTTCTGTTTGGCGGGAAGGATGAGGCAAAAGAACTAGAAATCCTTCGGAATGGACATTCACGTGCTCATATTGTCCAAGGTGGAAATTTAGGAATCCGTGGGGAACTTGGGATTATGGATAGATTAGATGTTATGATAGGGATGGATAGTTCCAACGTTCATATCGCTGCCCTTCTCAAAAAACCGGTGATCGGAATCTATGGAACCACACACCCGCTCTCTGGTTTTGGTCCCTTTGCCCAAGAAGATTCTGGTGTTTTACAAGTGGATCTACCTTGTCGCCCTTGTTCAATTTATGGAAATACCAAATGTTGGCGTGGAGACCATGCCTGTATGGAACTCATTGACCCACTTGATGTTGTTAGACGAATTCGACTCATTCAAAATGTAAATACACTTTGGTAATTTAGGTTTATCGGCATTCGGTAAGTCTTGGAGGTTTCGATGTTATCTCGAAAAAATATCGTAATTTTTTCCTTATCTCTTTTTTTACTCTTACTTTTACATTCTTCCCAAGTTTGGTCAGAAGAATTTTCTTCGGAATTCAAACCTGTATTTCTCCCTTCACCCAACAAGGCCGATTATGAAGAACAAATCAAATGCCAGGACTTGTATTGCAAAAAGATATCCTATACCGAAGATGGAACCTACCTAGATGAAGTTTGGTTAGAACTAGGAAAAAACAGTGGTAAGGTAGTTGTAGATTTATTAGATCACCCACTTACTTTTAGTGAATCCAAAATGGATGATCTCACAGAATACTTACGTGAAATTGCAAAACGTGATGGCCATGTAAGTTTAGAACCATTTTACATCGCAACGAGAGGTTTGGGAGTTACAGATGTCCCAATCATCAAAGATTTGTTTGGTCTCGGTTACAATTTTTACAAACGTATTCGTTCGGTCGTAAAATTTGGTAGGATGGGGCATTACAATGCAAAAGTCCTTTACCATCCCACAACTGGTAAAGTGTTACAAGTTTTTTTCTTCCATAAAAATTATGGAAATTTATGTAACACAGTGTATTCCACTTGTGATCGAATCGAATACATAGATGATGAATTGTTTGATAAACAGCTGTCTTTAAGACTCAATGAAGCCCAAGCAAGAGGAATCGAAGTTAGATTCACTCAAACACCCGCCATCCTTCCTTTAATGAAACTGGATATTGGAAATTTATTAGACACCAATCGATCAGCAAGGTTATACAAATGGCTCATCATAACAAAAAAAACTGAAACAAAAACCATAACTCAAGAAAGGTTTCTCAGTCTAGAACTTGCGATCAAAGCATTAGATTATACACTGAGTGCGTACGAAATTGTGGAAGCTGTGCAAATGTATTTACCAGCCCGTGCCAAACAAGCTGAAGTTGTTTATGAGGATACAGAAGAAGGTAGAATGCTTAAATCAGTGGTATTTTATCCGGTTGTGAATCGAGAATAGACTCAATTTTCTTTTTCCTTATCTTTACCATCACCACAAAAACTACACAAGCTATGGCAGCAGAACCAGGAAATAACAATGTGGTAGTATTCCATTCCGCTAAAGCAACCATCGCTAAGAAGTTTCGAAATAAAAAGATAAGATAAAACCCTAACGGTTCAGAATTAGGGTATATGTATCCCTTACGAAAGGTCGGAATAAAACCTAAAATGTCAGCAAGAGTTAAAATTAAAACTGCAGCCAAAGGATCGGAAAAATAAAACCAAAATGGCAAACTGGAAAGGGCCAATCCAAAGAAAAACCAATCTGATTTTGTGATCTGTATATCAGATCGTTTGTGATAAACAAAAAATGCTACAAAAACGGTAATGATTCCAGATACACCAATGGGGATACTGCCCACTCCACCGTGTCCAGCTACCTGTGCAAAAAACACGATGAAGGTGGTGGCTCCCCAAATGATCCAGGAAAAAACATGCGGTTGAATTGTTCCGATTCGAATTCCTTTAATATACGGAATATAGGCATAAAAAGTTAATAATATAGCTATAACCGTAAGTAAAGTCCGTATCTCCCAAGAAATTTCATTTGTCATTGCATAAAATCAAAAAACAAATCGAAGATATTTGATTTTTTAACCTTACCTTTCATTGCTTCTATCACTTTAGAATATACTTCTTCCATCGCATCCACACATTTTTCCATTTCATGTCCTGATGCAATTTGAATGGAATTTTTTGAGAACTTAGCATATTCATCTGGATTTCGAATCATTTCTAGTGCCCCTTGTGCAATTCCTTTTGCATCAAAAGACTTAGCAATGTATCCGTTTTCACCGTGTCGTATGAGTTCTGGTAATGCAAAAGCATCCACACCAACAGCAGGAAGTCCACAAGCGATTGCCTCCAACACAACAAGTCCTTGTGTTTCCATAGTTGAAGCCGTTAAAAATACATCATACTTTGGATACTCTTCATGTAACACAGCGTTGGGAATAAATCCTTTAAAACTGACAGCATCTTGAATCCCTAAATGTTCTGCTTGTCTTTGTAAGGATGGAATGGCTGGACCTTCTCCAATGATTGTGAGTGTAGCCTCTGGAAAATATTCATGAATGGTTTTAAATGCATTGAGAACTACATCGCAATTTTTTTCATAAGAAATTCTGCCTACGTGCAAAAACTTAGGAGCCTCACCACTAGAATAAATTTTTGGTTTCCCTTGAAATCTTTTCAAATCCATACCGTTGGAAACTACAGTGATCGGACGAGTGATTCCATATTCAATGAGTTGTTCTTTGATGAGATGGCTTGGAGAAATCACCACATCACATCTGTTATAAATATCGTTACAAATTTTTAGAATGATTTTTTTGCGAATATTGAAGTTATCAAATTTTACAATTTTGTCCAATTCGTCTATATTTAGTTTTTTCTTAAACTTATTGGCCTTAAAAAAGAGTTTATCCAGTTTAAACAAACGGTAAAAAGAAACATACATTTCCTGCTCGGCCATCAAAGTGTGATAGGTCCCTATGGTGGGAATTCCAAAACGTTCTGCGGCATTGACAGCATATAACCCGAGAAGGCCTGGTGTATGAATGTGAATGAGATCTGGTTTAAAGTCTTCGATGACCCGTTTGATTTTGCCTGGCGAGGGCAAAACCACTTTGATATCTGGGTAACTGGGGAGATATCCAGAGCGAAATCGGACCACCTGGATTTTGTCTGTCATCCGATCAAAGTCCCCATCCCCATATTTGGGCGCACAAATACAAAACTCATGACCACGCAAAGCTAAAAGTTCAGAAAAATTCTTAATGGAAACTGCGACTCCGTCGGTTTTTGGCAAAAAAGTATCGGAAAAATATAAGACTCGCAACTGTTACCTCTTTACAAATTGGAGAAAAGCATTAGTCTCATCCAAAGTTATGTTTTACCGAATCTATCGTGCTTTTCTCGCCTTGTCCATCATTTCCTGCGCCCTTTCCGTTTCATTAAGCCAACTTTTCTTACTCCTCTCATTTGTTTTTTTCCTCTTTCTTCCCGAAAAACCAAAATTCAAAAGTCCTTTGGTAAAAATTCTCTTCCTATTTTACGCCTGGCAAATTGTAACCGTTTTGTATCATTTCGCTGGATCAGGTTTCGATTTTCTTTCCATCAAACACGCGTTTCGTGATGAAATGAAAGACATTTTCCTTGTCACTGCCTTTGTGTCCGTTCAAGGGATCAAACCAGAAGACAGAAAATACTTATATAAAACATTTTTTATTTTTGCCCTAGTGATTGTTTTCACAGGATTTGTGTCCATATTCTCGATGACCAGGTTATCCAGATTAATTTCAGATTTATACAAAACTTCAGCATCTTGGCCTTACCAACACCATTATGGCAAAATTACGAACATTAATATTTATCTTCCGATTGGATTAATGAATACCCATCTTACCTTCGGTGGACTACTCGCCTTTATTTTCCCTGGGTTTGTTTTTCGTTTATATGAATCTTGGTATAAAAAAGAATCTATATCCAAAATTTCGACAAACGCCGTTTTGCTTTTGTTAGTATCTATCGTTTTTTTATTTAATAATGCAAGATCATCTCTTCTAGGAGCTTTGGTTAGTACAATTTTTGGAATCTATATTCTTGTTTTTGTCGATAAAGATATATCTAAAAAAATGTTAAAACGCATTGGGGTTTTTATCCTTTTGATTTTGGTTTTTGTTTTTGTAGGCTACAAAACCACAAGTGCAGTCAAAAGAGTGGTAGATCCATTGTTTGGTGGAGAAAAACATACTGACTCAGGAAGAACTTTTATTTGGGATTCCACATTTCCTTTAATCGAAAAAAATCCTATCTTCGGAATTGGATCTGGTAACTACCAAAAAGAAATCGAAATCTCAAGAAAAGAAAAAGAAAAAGAAAACAAGGAACTCAGTTTTTTTTATGAGGTCACACAAAGAGGACATGCTCATAATGATTACTTTCACTTAACTGCCGTCTTTGGTGGGCCACAGGGAATCCTTTATCTTATGTTATTTGGGATCATTCTATTTACCTTATTAAATGGGAACATACCTAAACAAATAAGGTTCATGACATATGGGCTTGTCGGATTTTTCTTTTCTGGACTTTTACAATGTTATTTTCAAGATGATGAAGTTCTAATTGTATTTTACTTTTTACTCGGCTATCTCAACCTCTATGTCGAGTCTGAAAAAAAGACAATTGATTCGAAGATAGAAGGTTAAATCGATGGCACCAAAAAAACTCTCACCCCAAGGCGAATGGTTTGTAGATGCAAATGGCAGAAAAGTTATTTTGCGCGGAGTCAATTTAGGTGGAGACACCAAAGTTCCTTATCCAAATGGTGGGACACAGTTTCCGTCCGATTTTTCTGACCACAAAGATGTTAGTTTTATAGGAAGGCCCTTTCCTCTTTCTGAAGCAGAGATTCACTTTACAAGACTCAAACGATGGGGGTTTAATGCACTTCGATTGTTAACCACTTGGGAAGCAGTGGAACACAAAGGTCCTAACGAGTATGATCAAGATTACTTAGATTATTTTACAGAGATCGTTCGTTTAGCTGGCGAATATGGATTTTATGTATTTATTGATTTTCACCAAGATGTTTGGTCCCGGATGACGGGAGGTGATGGTGCCCCTGGTTGGATCTTCAAAAAACTCGGCATTGATTACCGCAAACTTTCGGAAGCCGATGCAAGCCTAGTCATGCAAAGAGCATACGACTACACAAACCCAGGGATTCGTCAGGAAGATAATTATCCTACCATGTGCTGGTCACAAAACTACCGTTATGCTGGAAATGGAATTCTTTGGACTTTATTTTTTGGTGGAAGAGATTTCGCACCGAACTTTTTTATCAACGGTAAAAATGTTCAAGATTATTTACAAGGTCACTACTTAGGTTGTATGAAACAAATTGCAGAACGAGTCAAAGGTTTTGACTTTGTTTTGGGTTTTGATTCTTTAAACGAACCAGGCAAAGGTTTCATTGGTCGGGCCATGAATGATCGCGGTTTAAAAAATACAGAGGAAGATCCATCAAAACCTGGTCTTGGTTGGTCTCCCATTGATGCATTGTTTTCTTCTCATGGACATTCCATTGATTTACCATACCTCACCTTAAAAGTTTGGAAAGGTGGATTTGTTCCAACAAAAACAGTTACTGTAAATGAGAATCAAGTTTCTATTTGGTTGCCAGACTCTCCTGGTGATCCTTTTCAACTAGAGGGAGCATACACCATCACCAAAGACGGCACTCCCTTTATCGAAAAAAATGATTTTTTCCAAAAGGTAAATGGGCGTGATATCGACTTTGATGCAGATTACCTAATACCTTTTATGCGCACTGTTGGCGAAACCATCCAAGAGATTCGAAACGACTGGATGGTTTTTATCGAAAGAGAAGCATCAGATGCATTCACCCATCCTCATCTCAATGGAGAAGTTCCCAAACTTGCCGTAAACGCTGCCCATTGGTATGATATCCTTACCCTTTTATTCAAAACGTTTTTATATCCAATTGCAATTGATACCCTCACAAAACGTCCTGTATTCGGTAAGTCAGGTATTGAGGCAATGTATGTACGCCAGTTAACAAGAATTAAAAACACTGCCGACTCTGTTCCAGGAAAAATCCCAAGTCTCATTGGAGAGTTTGGAATTCCCTTTGACCTACAAGGTGGGAAAGCATACAGAGAATGGAAAAAGGGAAACCGTTCGCCCAAAATTTGGAAACGCCACGTGATGGCCCTCGATGCAATGTACAATGCAATGGACCAACTATTTTTATCCAATACTCTTTGGAACTACACTGCATCGAATGAAAACGATTTAATGGTAGGCGATGGTTGGAACCAAGAAGACCTCAGTATTTTTTCCAAAGACCAAATCATCCCAGGATCCGATCCTGATGTTTATGGAGGTGGGGGACGTGCGATCGAAGGATTCTGTCGCCCGTATGCAGCTTCCATCCAAGGTACCCCGATCAGAATGAAATATAATTTAGAAAACAGAGAATTTCATTTTGAATGGTTATCGGATCTTTCGGTTAATGAACCTTGCATCATCAAGGTTCCCAGATTCGTTTACCCCAATGGTGTACAAATTGTACTTTCTAATGCAGAAAAAATTTCTGAAACAGAAGGTGAATTAACAGTCAAAGGAAATGGAGGAAAGGCAACTCTCATCCTAAAACCACTATGATCGATTTACAATCTTTACTTCAAAAATATCCCTGGGAAGACAAATGGAAATCACTTGCGAAACCAATGGACTATCTCTGGGAAATAGACCTTCCCGTTACCAGAGAAGAAATGTGGCCTCACCTCATCGACACCTCTTCTCTAAACAAAAGAATGGGAATGCCACGATTTGATTATAAAGAAGTCGATGGAAAACTAATCGGGAAAACCAAAGTGGCAGGTTTTTCATTTGAATGGGAAGAAGTCCCTTGGGAATGGGAATACCTCAAAGAAATCTTTCATGCAAGAATTTACACCAAAGGTTTTGGACACTACATTAGAGGAAAAATATTTTTAGAGCCCTTAGGTGAATCGAGAAGCAGAGTATATGTTTACTTTGGCTGGATCCCAAGAAATTTTTTCATGCGGAAACTTTTAGAAGTAGTGATGCCAAAAATGGGTGAAGATTTTCGCAAATCTCTAAATGAAATTGCTGAAGAAATTAAAAAAGGAAAACACCAGAAAACCACAAAACTGGGAAAAGAAACTTCTTTTGTCCCTGATGCCCAATGGATTCACCAGGAAAAATTAGACCAAGAAAAAGACAGATTGATTCAACTGGGAATTTCAAAAGATACGGTGACTTCAATTTTTGATTGGATCAAATCAGCATCAGACAATGAACTTTACAGAATTCGCATAAAAGAAGTGAGTCGAAATTTAAACTTAGATCCCGACGAAGTTTTATTTCTGTTTTTACATGGCTGTCGACTTGGGTTGTTTACTCTCAGTTGGGACATTGTATGTCCACATTGCCGTGGCGCAAGGACTTCCCTTTCTCGCCTCAGTGACATCCCCTCCAAAGACCAATGCGAAGTTTGCGAAATTGATTTTGATACAACAGGTGTCAATTCGATAGAAGTAACTTTTCATTTACATCCAGGAATCCGAATCATCGAAAAACAAATGTATTGTGCAGCAGAGCCTGCAACAAAACAACATATACTCCTTACGAAAAAAATCGGGGGGAAAAAATCATTCTCTTCCAATTTGCTGATTGGTTCAGGAATCTTTCGACTCAGAAAAAAAGGAGAAAAAAAATATCGTTTAGTGGATATCAAACCAAACAACCAACAAACGGATATTTTGTGGTTACCTGAAACAAAAGAAGAAGAAATCAAAGTTTCACCTAAACCAAACCTTGTTTTTGAAAACGAATCAGAAGATGATATTACGATTGTATTGGAGGAAAGGAGTGAAGACCAAACAAGCCTAAGACCATCGGAAATTTTTGATTACCAGGAATTCCGAGACTTATTTTCAGAAGAAGCCATCGCCACAAACCTACAACTCGACATAGGCATCAAAACGATTCTATTCACTGATATAGTTGGTTCTACAAAGTTTTACGAATCAGAAGGTGACCATGGTGCTTTTTTACAAGTGCGCGAACACTTTATCAAAACCAACCAAATCATTCAAAACTTTCGTGGCGTTGTTGTCAAAACCATCGGCGATGCCGTTATGGCCAGTTTCTCTTCCCCCTTACAAGCGCTAAAGGCTGCTAAAGAAATGCAAGAATGGTTTCACCCCGAAAACAAACATACGCCCGTACGAATACGAATTTCAATCCATGCTGGGAATTGTTTGGCGGTGAACCTCAACAGTAACATTGATTACTTTGGAAACACAGTCAACTATACCGCAAAACTACAATCCGTCACCAATTCAGGAGAAATTTCCTTTAGCGAAACCATCTTTCGCGACAGAGACATCCGCGAATACCTTCGTGCTGGCGAAATCAAATTACGCAAAATAGAATTCGAACTTCCTTGGGCAGACCGAACCGATTTTGTGTATGTATGGAAAGTATAGAAGTCTGGGCGCCTCGCACTGGTTTGGTGCTCAGGAACTCACTTGTCCACTCGACCGCGCTTTCCGCTACAATCTTTCGCCAAGCGAAAGGATTTTCGCTTCAATCGCTGGCGCAGGGACCCTTTTAGGATACGCTGATTTATTTAGGAGGAGGCACTAAGTAGAGTTCGAAACCGTTGCGGATTTGAGGTTTTACGGTTCCGTTAAATTCGATAGAAAGATGTTTTGAATCCTTATTTTCCTTTAGGAAATCATAATATCTATTACCAATTGTAATTGATAGATGATATCTCTCGTCACTAGCATGAAACATTGAATCGCAGCTTATGTATTCAATTGGAAAGGTTAAATTTTCGCATTTCCCTGTTTGACAGGAATGTTTATACATCCAAGTACCTTTTTCTCTAAAAAATCTACCTTGACCGATTATTTGGTATTCATCCTCCATTTTAGATGGTCCTCCTTCTAAAATGGTAACCTTACCTAGTTCATCTACCAAAACATGTTTTGAATCTTGTTCCGAAATCGACCATTTAGTATTAGAAAATATTTGTTCAATTTGCGATGCTTGCACTTTCTGAAACATGTTATAGCATAATAACAATTCTTTTTTAGTAAGGCACGTTTCATCCTTCATATTTAGATACTTTTCGGATGTAGATGGGCAGCCTTCATTGATTTCCATATAAAATGGATTTGTATCTTCATTGACTGACACTTTATTTTCTTTACAATCCATATTAATGGTCAGGATCAAAGTAAAAACAATAAACTTAAGTTTCATTATTAGTTCCTACCCTAACCTGAGGTTTTAGTTCATAGAATTCCGATCTATTGAGGTAGTCTGAATGCTCAGAGGAAGCGAGTAATAATTTAATTCGTTCCTGCATCGCCTTTTTAGATAACTTACTCTTTTTCAATTCTTCTTCGATCTTTTGCGATAATACTTGCTTTGTCTCTGATCTTATCCACCGATTATCAATTCCTTTTCCACCCCGAGATTCTGCAATTTGATACTCAAAAATCCCTAGCTCCTGATTAAATCGTTTGTCTGTAATTATGTACACATGGTCTGATTTTACTGCTGAAATCTTACTATCAGGTAAATTTTCATTTGCCCGAGTGATTCCAATCAGTCCCACACTCAGTTCTTTAGCCTGAAAATTGGTTTTGTGGTTTGCCAAATCCTGGCTTGTGGTAATACGATCGGAAACCAATGTCATAAAGTTAGATGCTTGGCGAAAGTATTCCACTCCGTTATAATGTGCATTTCGATTGTCATATTCTAAATCCATATTTTTCATTTCATCTGGCATTTGGTACAGTTCGGTGTTTAAGTTCGCAAAACTTCCATTAGTTGTTATTCCGGAAGCATTTAAAACCGCTCCGATAAAGCGAATGCAATCAAGTCCATCCACGGCGCGAAATCCATTTGCATCTACAGGATTTACTGCTGATACATCTTTTTTTCCATCGATGATTTTATATTGGTCATAAGAAATTTTCCCTTTCAGAGATTTCCCTAATAACTTTGCCACATTCACGGCATGTTCGGTGACAAGTTCTTTCGTAGAGAGATCTACATTTTGGGAAGCTTCTGAAATTTCTTTTCCCAATCGTTTTAAATAGGCTGCATTGGTTTCTTTTTTGGTATCATGATTCAAATTAATTCGTGCCAGTGCCTCTGTTGAAGAAACTAAGGTCGTCGCTTCTGGGTTGAGTGGATACAATGAACTACCTTCTCGCAATCGAATGTATTCCTTTAGTTCTTTTTCAACCTTGGCGGGAATTGGAACATCTTTATCTCCCCTTAGTTTTTTTAACTTTGCTTCTATTTCTGTTGTATCTGCTCCAGCTTTACGTAGTTCATAAAGTTTTTTTTCCGTATCGATACGACTATCTTTGGAATAATCATCAATAATACTGGCTTCGATCTTTTTTATCTGTTCGCTCTGCGTTTTTTGTTTCTCATCTGAACTAAGATTCTTCTTGTGATTGGTATTTTTTTCTATGGTAAATCCATCAGCAAATTTTGATACAATCTCCCCAAATCGAAGGATCCCACTCTTCAATGGATTTGTTAAATTTCCTAATACAGAATTTCCCGAAGAAGCTCCGATGGACAAAGATCCAGAATCAGAACCAACAGCAATAGAATTACTAAGACCACCACCAAAACGATTTCTTAAACCTAATCCTAAACCAATTCCGCTTAATAATAAAGTTCCCATAGTACCTGCTGCCGTTGCAAAGTCAGTAAATGGATCAGAATCATTATCTTGTAACAATACAGTTGCCCCATCACCGGAATCGCTAACATCCTGGGCAGCATTGATATTCTGTTCGGCAAAATTCATTTCTGACATTTCAAATCCATCTTCAGAATTAGTTCCTAAAGTTACCCCTTGTAACTCAGATGAGGCGGAAATTCCATTTTTATCAATCGAAGATTTCAAACCTAATTTCGAAATGGGATCTGTATACCCAATACTACCACTAAACCCACCTCCATTAAGATCATACATCATAGAATAATTCCAGTCTGTCCTAGTTCCTTTTCCAGTAGGATTATAATTAAATCCAATGTTAGCAGCACCGTTTGTTGTCACATCTGCGGCAAATTGCACCCCTCCCCCTAGTGACTTAGAAGCTTGTAAGGAGGTATTTCCATTTTCAGAAAAACTCAAACTTACATTACTAATCGCATTTCCAATGCCTAAAGATCCTCCCCAACCATTTTTATCTGAATAAGTAACACCTACTCCAGGAACCATCCCCTTAAAATATCCAGACTGAATTTTACCCATCCCTTGAGATATTCCTCCTAACACACCATTGGCGAATCCTGCCAATGCTCCCTTGGGACCTTCATGGCTACCCGCGATGGTCTGTACTAATGTGGATGCCACAGCTTGCCCTATTTGTGTTGTCGCAGGTAATAATCCATTAGAGATAGTGCTGATTGCCTTTCCGATAGATGAAAGCATAGAATTAACACCCGTTAACATACCACTGGCCCCGAAGGTAATTGCTAATGATGCTGCATTGACAACCGTTTGTCTAACCGCATTCGATCTTGCTTTTTTATCTGATTTTTGTTTTTGATAAGAAGAATAAGTGGAACCAACGATTTGGCTGATGGTATTCTCATCAACCCCCATCGATTTTGCTAATTCTTTGGCGAGTGCTTTTTTCCCAAGTTCCTCCACAACTGCCTTTGAATCTCGTAAATTCAGATACTGACTTTGGTATTTTGTCCAACTCGCTTGCATACCAAAAGCTTGCAAAGTATAACCAAAACTTGTACTTGTGGAAGCATTTTGATTTAAACTCCCCGCATTCAAAATTCCATTTGTATCTTCCATGATGGATAGGATTTCATCTTCCCGAGTACCAAATGCAACAACAGCAGTCTTCACAATCCCTCCAAGGGCACCAACCATTTGCGATCCAATATCCATAATGGGATTTTTTGCCATCGCTTTATTCGCTTGTTTTGCTTTGATTTGATTGTATTTATCACCTAACATTTTTGAGATGGCATCGACTGGTATACCCGTACTTTGTGATATTGCCATCGAAACCCCATTTTGAACTAACCTCTGCTCGTTTTCTTTAATTTCCTGAAGTCTTTTTTCTGGGCCTGTCATTTGATCGTTAATTTTGTTATATTGTCTTTCCCCAATTAAATTTTTAAACATCCCTACATGGGGAGCTAAAGACGCATTTAAAATCATTGTAGATTGGCCTAAGGTAACTTGATCCAAAACGTTTAAGCTAGAAGTAATTGTTTTTGCAGCAATGGATTCAATTGCTTGTATGGGATTTTTTAAAGATACAAATTGGTTTCTAGATTGAATTTTTTTAGCGTCGATACGTCCTCTCATAAAATCAATCAACATTGTTGCGGTTTGAATATCAGCTTCACTTCCACCTGTTGCTGCGATCCAGGCCTTTGCTAATTCACTATTGATTGCAGAATCAAGTTTTCCTTTTAGAGATGCCTTCACACCCCCAATACCTCCAGTCAAATAAGCAACTGCTAACTCCTGGACCAAAGATTCTAGATTTTCTTGACTTTCCTTTCTTGCTAAAAATAAATCCTTATTTCGATTATCTTTTTCTTGAATAGAATTAATATTTGAGTGAATGGATTGTTTGTCTCTCTGAAGTGAGTTTGTTAAAAACGATTGTGCAGTATCTGCTTTCTTTTGAAAGAGTGTTGCCCAATCATCTTCATTCCATGGAGTAAAAAAACTATTCCCATTGGGAACATTAATTTTCCCTATGGAACTTAACTGAATCTGACGAATTTCTTCTGTTTTCCCTGCATTGTATTGACCTTCTGCATTTTTACCAGCCAATAAACCATTATAAATTTCTTTCTTTAGTGTAAGGATACCATTTTTGCCGTCGATCGCCACATCATAATCTTTCTTTAATAAGTTTTTGCATATATCAGCATTTGGATTTTCATAACAGGAGCCAAACCGATTTTGTTCTGCTTCGGTCAGTTGCGTAGTTTCATAGCTGCCAAGTAAAATTCTTTCTTCTTTTGTCAACTCACGCCCACCTAACAATTCCCATTGAATAGAATAAGCCATTTGGTTAATTAGTTTTTTTTGTTCTGAACTTTGAATTTGTTCTAAATCACGATTCATTTGCAAGAGAGAACCATATTGACCCACACCTGTAATGGTTTTATGAAATTCTTGTAATAACCCATTCCCTCCAATTTGGATTCCCTCTGTTGATTCTCCAAAATCTGCTAAGGTTTGATATTCCAGTAAATTCGATACAGAGAATTCTTCTTTTTTAAGATTTGGTGTCCATGCTGAAATAGAGGGTGCAGGATTTGCTTTTAATTCACCTGCTTCGTATAACTCTGCCCAAGATTTTAATCCGGTATGTTTCTCCTCTTCTAAACTTTTTAACCATGTTTCCTTTGAACGTTCAATTTCCGAACGATTGACTTCTAATTTTGCAGTCGCCTCCAGAAGAAGATTGTTTTTATTTTCTTTCCATTCCTCGTAACGATTAGAATAATCTTTTACTTTTGATTCCCAATGCGAAACAGCAGGTAACAAACTTTTCTGAAAATAGTTCGATTGTCCATCTAACTGAGAATAATTATCTTTCCAATACAAAGAAGATTGAGAGGAATTTTCATCATACATTTCATAAATAATAGAATAACCGACAGCACCCATTTGGAAACTTACAGTTCCTGGCGTAAGAATTGTTAGATAACGATCGGCAGTCCAGTATCCATATTTAGTTTTTCCATCTAATAACAAATTTCCACGTGTGTATGTTGACTGATCAAAAGGAACGTAAAAATCTCCAATTTTTTGATTATTAATAAAATGATATGCATCCGTATACAAATTAGCTGCCACCAAGGATTGCACTCGTCTTCCTTCACCTAACCGCTGATTAATAATTGATACCAAACGATCAGTATCAGAATGATGAATCGATTGAAAGATTCCTCTCATCTCAAGATCATAAACATTGAAAAAATATCCTACTTCACCACCTCCACCAGTTAACCAGTTTTCGTATGTATATGCCGATGAAAGATCATGGTAAGTTTGATTGCGAAGCCTCCATTCAGCTCCTGCCAAATCAAAATTTGATTTTGATTGGGTTAGCTGAATTTGAAATCCAGTTTGGTATGTATAAATTTGGTCTTTAAAAATAGTATATTCTGAAAATGCCTTACTTGATTCATCAGATAAAAAATCTTTCATTTGCGTCGATATGGATGTTAAAATTGAATCTGGATCAATATCAGGCTGGTTTAACTGAATAGAAAGATCCCCAATAAACTTCGAAAATAACCTACCGGCTTCGTTATAGGTGCCATCATAATTTTTATATTGGCAACCTGAGGAGACAGAACAAGAGGCATCCAAACCTGTTTTTAGTTCCGAGACAATTTCGCGTAAAGCTACTTTAACCGTATCCTTATATGAATTAATTGCATTTAGATTTTCGGAAAACTGGTTTTCTGTATTGGCCAAAGATTGGACATACGATTGGTAATCGTTTTCAAGTTGTGATATTGAATTTGCAAAAGAATCCAAACCTTCTTGCCTGGTTTGATCCCATTGAAACTCCCACTCTTTTGCAGATTCTAAAATTTGATTTCTGTTTTCTGCAATCTTACGTTCTTCAGATGTAAAATCCTCATACAAGGCCTCCTGTCCAATTCGAGTGAAATACAAAACATCTATTTTACCAGTTTCTAATTTCTCTAAAAAAACATTTCGATTGTCAAAATAATCATCAAGCAAGTCCCTTTCCCATGCAGAATAGAAAACCGAAATTTCTGAAACGAGAGACCTCCTTCTTTCATCAAGATATCCTTCGTTAGAAACAAAACTGTCTTCTCCTTTTTCTTCTGAAAGTATTTGCTCAATGATTCGATTTGCATTTTCTTCCCACTCCCCCATCGACAAATACAAAACTTCATGAACTTTAGATTCCCATTCGTCGACTGAATTGGCAAAGTATACATTTCCATAAAATTCAGAATATGAAGAAGATTGGTAAGTTGGAGGAGTCCAAGATTCTAAAATGGATTGCCCAACAATAGCATAAGTAAAACAGAAAAAACTGATTAAAACAAAAAAGCAAAAAGAGGATTTTGAATTCATAGAGAACCTCAGTTCTCTTAGGTATCAAATGATGAGTTTGGTTTTCATTATTTTCCATTTTTGCAACATTTTAAGATAGAGAAGAAAAAAGATTGAGATAAGAAGAAATCCCCCCATAAAAAACTTTCCACCTAACCCCGGTAGTAAATACGAAAAACCAAACAAAAGGGAAAATGGAATCAAAAGACTCGCATGTAAGGTGGAGCGAGGGATCCACAAAAGCAAAATGAACAAAAATGAAAGAACAGTTCCATATAGAAAATAATCACCACCTAATACTGATGTATTGATTCGCCAAAGAAACAAAAAACAAATACAGGGGATCAGCCAAAATGTTTTGTGTTTTTTTCGATATAAAAACAAAACTGAAAGCATAAGAACAAAAACAGGTCTATATTTTGGTAATGATTCTTTTGTGGGTATAGTTTCTGACAACCTAACGATATCATTTCCCAAAAGTTTCCGAATTTTAGATTCTAACTCTTCCCAATGAATGGATTTTCCTTTTACCAATATTTCTAAACTTGTTTCGCCATTTTTACGATAGATTCGACCTTGCGTTTTTACTGTTTTGTAATTTGTAAACGTTTCCGTAAAGACAGGATTTCCCGATGACATTTTGATTGGCTTTTGCGGATAACGATCTAATTGATTATCAGGCTTTACGAAAAATCGAATATCCATAATCTTTTTTTCAAAAATCATTTTCCCAACAATGGATGATTGTAATTCCAATGACCTTTCTCTAATTGAATCATTCAAATCAAAACCTAACAAGTTTCTATACTTTGCGGGAGATTGGAAATTCCAACCGTCTGTTGAAGGCTGAAAACACAAAACAACTTCTTCAACTTCTTTTTTGGTTTGCAACCAAGGGATGATCGAAAATATCTTTTTCTCTAAAATTTCTGTATTGGCGTTAGAAAAACGAATTTTACGATCTGAATTTGATTCTGACTCACCTAACAAATGGAAGTAGCCCGATTCTGTTGGAAGATTCTTAAAACCATTTTTCTCACCTAACTCATTTAAACGAAAATAAAATACGGCGCTTGAAGGATTTTGTTTAAGAATCAAAAGATCAGTAATTTTTCTTGATAGTATCTCATTTTCTACTTGTTTGGTGATCCGAATGGATTCAGGTTCTGGCAAAGATGTGGGGAATTCTAATCTTGCAATTTGGACGGTCCCATAAGAAGATGTAACCGGCACAAATCCCAAACTCGAACCAAAAGAAACCAATATCCCAATGATAAGGCATAGACCAACGAAAAACACTCTGGTCTTTTTTTGTGAATCTTGATTCTCCCCGAAATTCCATTGTTTGTATGGGAAATATTTGTTCTTCGTGAGCAAAGGAAAACATGAAAATGATTTTTTTGAAAAGGACAGAAAGAGATTTTTCAAAAAAGGAACCAATAATAAAAAATAAAGATGAACCAAAGAAATGATTCCTAAGATTTTTGGAATCCAATGCAAAAGAACAAAAATCCAAAGAATCAAAACGGATACAAAATTAGGGAGATTCCATTTTCCTAACCTTCTTACTGGAAATATAACCAAAAAGTATTTCCAAACTAACAATTGGAATAATGTGGACCGCCCAATTGAAAAAGAAAAAACAGAAGATAACCCTAGAAAAAGAAGAGAGGCAATATAAAAAGACAATAAACGATATAAAACTGTTTTGATTTCAATCCGGAAAAAAATAGGAGATATAAGTAAAACCAAATCCAATAAAAAAAATAAAACGAAGAATCGTGACAAATCATTAAAAAAATCTTGGTAACTTGTATATAACAAAATCCAATCTTTATCATTCGATAATAAAGAGGTTAACTCTCCTGTTATATGATACAAAGAAGTTCCACTCTTTGCGTTAATCAATATCGTTTCTGATTGTAATCCATTGATTCTTGTTCCATGATGTGATTTTTTTTCTCTCATTGATACAGTGCCGAAAGAAGAAACCAAAAGACCTTCTCCAAACCGAGAAGGAATCCCAAAGTTTGACCAATCTTTTGGGTTGAGAGGGAAATCCTTTTGGAACCACAAACCCTGTTCTAAATCATAATGAAATCCAAAGTTGTAATTTCGAATGGAGTCAAACAGAACCGACACCGAGGGAAACTCAAAACTTTGTATCCTGTTCCCTTGTATCTCCAAAACCACTTCTTTTTCAGAACCTGGATGATGGACAAATGATGAAACACCAGCGATGTTTCGAATTTGATTTTCCAAACGACGGCGACTGCGATCAGAGTTTTTTGATATCTTTTGCAAAATAACAATAAACTGATCTTCTAATTTTTTTATTTGGATCTTCGGCGAAAGCGAATCTGTCGGAAATCTTTGTCTTTGCAAAAGATATTCATTTCGAATCGTAGCTACAATATCTTCTTTTTTTATATCTTCTTCTAATTCCAAATGGATCTGAGAACTTCCTCGTTCTGAGATTGATTCAATTTCTTTGTAGCCAGAGATCCCTTTTAAAATCTGTTCCCAAGGTTTTGTGATTTTTTCTTCCACTTGTAATGCAGTTTTACCGGGCCATTGGACAGTAATCTGAATGGATTCCGGAACCTGCAAAAAAGATTCTTCACCTAACAATAACTCGCCTAATTGAAAAACAGAGAGCATACTTAAAAATAATACTAAGGCGAAAATACGATAGCGGTAGTATTGAATTAAATTCCCCGTCATGTTTTTTTAATCCAAAATTTTTCAAACAAGTTCGGATAAACATAAAAAACAAAGAATAAGGAAATTAGAATGCCAACAAACATCGTGCTTGCGATAGATTCAGAAAATTCGGAACCTGGGCATCCAAAAACAAAAACAGGAAAAAGACCCATCATCGTCGTTCCTGAGTTTAATAAAATGGGCCACAGTAACCAACGAAGAACATATTCTCGTTTTTCTAAACCAGCTACATTTTCAGGTATTTCGATCCATCTTTCACCAAATAAAGAAATACTATCAATAGACAATCCAAGCAGAACAATTAGACCGATATAATGCCCTAAATGAAATTCCGAAAATAAACCAAAAACAAAAATCATAGTGACCAAAAGGTAGAAACAAGATATCGAAAGGTAAAAAAAAGGAATCCAAAATGATTCATAAATTCCCACAAGAGCTAAATAAATAAAAACAAAGGAAATAATTAAGAGGATCACAAGAACCAAATAAAATTTTTTGATTTCCTCACTTGCCGAAACTTTTAGTAAAGTTAAATGCCCAGATGGATCCAAATCTTTCAATTCAAAGTCCATCACTTGGCCTATCCATTCAGCAGAAAACAATCCAGATTCACGGCGAAACTGATTCAAACTTCCCCTTTGTTTTGATCGAAAAAGAGAACTAAGGTATGTTGTTTCATTGGTTTTTGTTTTGAAACTGATCCTAGAGAAATCATTTGTATTAGTATGATTGGAAAGAAAGGAATCGAAACCAAGATACAAATCCGTTTTGATCGTCTCACCAATAGAGCCTAAATATTTGGGTCTTTGTTCGTATAAAAATTTCTGTTTTAAATCTTCTTCATTTGGATTCCAGTCTGGAATTGGAATTTGATTTCTAGTCCATTCTTCTAATCGAATTTCTTTTGGTAAAAAATCAAACTTACCAACAAACCCCTTGGATTTTGACTGGATTTGGAAGTTCATAACAATTTTGCTTAACTCCTCCCACTGATCATGTAGGAAAACAATTGAGTCAACAGGAATGAAGGGTAAAGCCGTTTTGAGTTGGGAGTTGATAAGCTCCCATTTCCAATCCCATCTTGACCTCAAAAGTTCATCCGAAACCAATCGTTCTAATTCATTTTCTTTTTGAACTCCATAAAATTTCCATTCGATCGGAATTGCTTTTTTAGGATTTTGGGACTTTGCATCATAACCATTTAATGGAGATAGAAAAACAGAAAGAGTCGGGTCAAAAATTTTGATCTTCTTTTCTAAAGCTTCAACAAACCGAAGTTCTTCATCTAAACTCAAATGGTTCCAAGGAATCATTTGCAAACGATTGCCTACAGAAACTTGTTCTGGAAAAATTTTCCAACTAGGACCAAACCTAAACAAATAGGAAAATGAAATCATTACCAATATGATCGAAACCATTCGAATATTCATTTTGGAAAACAAAACATAGGTTTTATTATCAATTTGGAATAAAGAATCCTCTCTTTTAAAACTGATAGAATCCATTTTTAATGACTCTGATAAAAAAATGGAAAGTAATGGAACAATCAAAACAGAGGAGACGAGAGAACAAAAAACCAAAAGAGCTATGCAGACTCCGGAATCGAAAAAGAATTCTTTCCATTGCATAGGGAACAATAGAAGAGGAATGAAAACTACAATGGTCGTGAGAGAGGAGGAAACAAGTGAAACCAAAACAGAACGAATTCCCATTGTGACAGCCTCAAAAATTGATAACCCCATGTTTAAATGTCTTTTTATGGAAAATACTGTCAGGTTGCTGGCATCAAATAACATTCCGATCCCAACTGAAATCCCACCTAAACTCAGCAAGTTGATCGAAATCGAAAAAAACAAAATCAAATGAAAAAAGAAGACCAAAGAAAATAAAACTGATATAAGTAAAATCAAAGTCGGAGTCCAACTACGATACAATAGGAAAGAAAATAGAAAAGCGAATCCCAATCCCCAGATCATATTAAAACCAGTTTGTTTGATTTGATCTTTTAATTCATTCGATCCATCATAAAAAATTTCAGATGCAATTAAAGAATCGAAACTTCTTAGTTTTGTTGTTATTTCCGAAGATAACGACAATGGATTCGAAGAAGGATCCGTAAAGATGGCAAGATAAATTGAATTTTTTCCATTCATTCGTGTGAGTTTTTCACCGGGTGAGTCTGCTTCGTAGATTGTTGCGAGTTGACCAAGTCCGACTGAATTTCCATTTCCTAAATGAATGGGAAATTCAGAAAGATTTTGATGAGAAAGAACTTCAGGCGAGAATTTTAATTCAGTTTCTTTTGTATATTCTTCGACTACCCCTAGCGATCCACCACGGATTCCTGTTTGGAGTTGTGATTCCAAATCACGGATGTTTATTGGAAATAAGTCCAAAGTCTCTGGATTTATGGAAATAATAGAAGTTTTTTTTCTGTTTCCTGTGATACGAACTTCTGTTACACCAGGAATCCGTTCCAATTGAAATACCAATTGTTGTAAATGGAACTGAAAGTTTACAAGATTATCGTTTCCGTCCTTGGAGATAACCACTTCTAAAAATGGAGAATCCTTAATTTCTCCTTGCACTAATCGCGAAGCCTCAACACCAAACGGAAGTTTATCTTTCATTTCCAAAATTCTTTGGTATAATTCTTCTTTAAAGTCACGAACCGATGCACCAAATTGTAGATCAATTTGTACAATTGACTTACTATGTTCAGAAATTGTGCGTATCCGATCGACAGACTTTACTGAAGAAACCAATTCGGAAATTGGCAAACTCACCATCATGTCAGTATCTTCTGCTGAATGATTCGGGTACTCAGTGACAATAAAATACCGAGAGGGTGTTAAATTCGGTAATAACCAAATTTCTAATTCAGGAATTCTAAAAAAAGCAACGATAACAATCGATAAACAAAAAACAAAATACAAACGTTTGTGTTTGAAAAAAGAAAGAACATAACTTTCGATCTTCATAAAACCAAACTAAATTCTACTTCATCCTCAGAAGAAAGCCCAGAAAGAATTTCTAACTCATTTGACAAATAAGGTTGATACTGAATGAAACGTTTTTCCACCCTTTCCCCCTTTTTTACATTCACAAAAAAACCATTCGTTTCATCACCATGAAGGGAAGAAGTTGGAATCAAAATTTTTTCTGTAACCTCATTTAGTTTCACTTGTGAAAGCCCGAACATACCAGGAAGAATCATTTTATGATTTGGTTCCAAACGAACCTTAATGCCAATGCTATGAGACCTTGAATCTAAAAATCCTCCTACACGATCCACCTTACCTTTGATTGATGGTAAATTTGTTTGAGAAGGTAAAAAAAGAACAGATTTTCCTGGGGAAAAATGAATCAAATCAGATTCTGCAATTTGAAAACCGACTGAAAGTTCTCCCCTTTCAATTAAAGTCATCACCGGAATTTGGTTCGTTAACTCCCCTTCTTTAGCCTGAATTTTTAATATTTTCCCAGGTTTAGGGGCACGCAAACGAGTTTCAGCTAATAATTGTTCGTTTGATTTGATTTGGTTTTGAATGATTTTCAAATGCGCCAAACTCAATTCATACTCGGTACTTTCGATAGAAGTATTTTTTTCTCTCCAAGTTTTCAACTTTTCTTCAAAACGATTCTCCTCAGATTCCAATCCTAAATGTATCCCAGAGAGAAGATTTTCCCGATCTCGTAATAAATTTTTATACTGCGTTTGTTTGGATTCCTCCTCTTGTTTTATTTTCTCCAACTCGGAGAGAGATACAAAACCTTGTTTCCAAAGAATTATTTTTTTCTCTTTTGTATCTCGAACTAGTGCCCATTCTTTTTCTGCAAGTTCAATCCATTCTGTTTTTTTATCGATTTCTCTTAGTTTCGTTTCTACTTGTTTCTCAGCTTGTTTCCATTTTTCATAAGCAATTGTCACTTGAGATTTTGCGATGCCAGCAGATAAAACTAATCTTTCTCCCTCCAATCGAATCAATTCATCATCTATCTCTAAAAGAATTTGACCTTCCTTGACAAAGTCACCCTCTTCAACGAATATCTTTTTGACTCTTCCATTTTGTTTGTTATGCAATTGGATCTCTTTCGTTGGTTCCACTACAGATGGGTATTCCAAAACTTTATTTTCTTCTAAAATTCTAGGTTTCTTGAACACCAAACTTTGTTTTGGTGACTCCATAGCAGAAATTTCATTTGTTTTTCCCAATTGGTTCGGGAAGTATAAAAATGAAGCCAAAAAGGGAAAACGACCTCGAATCGCAGGAGTAGAGAGATAGGTATACAGAATCGACAAAACAAAAAAGAAAATTCCAAAGATAAATATTTTGCGAATCCAAACTTTTAGGATATATCCAAGATTCCCTTTCATACATTTGCCAAAGCCAATACAAAAAAGATAAATAAGATTGGATTCAAATAACCCAAACTATGAGAAAGGAAGCTTACAAATTGATCCCTGGAAATAAACAACCGTTTGTACAATTCTCCATTCTTGATAAGAAAAAACATAAACAACGTTGTCCAAAATACTACAACCAAGGTGGAATAAAAATTGGATGTAAAAAAAAGACCTAAAAACTGGTTTCCTAAAAACAAAATACAAACAAAGAGAAAAAATTGTTGAATCAGACTTCCAATAAACTTTCCTAAATTTTTCTTAAATGTTTCCTTTGTTCGCTTTAACAAAGAAAAAAGAAAGTTGATCGAAACAGAAAGAAACAAATATAAAACGGCGACTAAAAGAACACTGAAAATTTGAAATGGATACAAACTCCAAAGAGAAACTTGTTTTCCAGCGTTCATCGCATCCATTTCTAAGTTGCGATTGTTGCTCATAAACTCATCCCAATTCCAGAAACAATGAAAACCGTAGAGTAAAATATATATACTTAGGAAGAAAAAAGGAGATTGATAAATTTTTATCAATCTAGCTCTTAACATTCCCAAGAGAAACACTTGGTATTTTTTAATCTGAATTCCCAAAAGAGATATTTTCATTTTTTGCCCAATTCCTTTTCTAATCTATCTAGATGGGTTTGGAATTGTTTCCATTGGGCCAAAAAAAGTTTCTTTTGTTTTAACGAATCTTTTGTATTCTTTAACTTCAAATACAACAAACAAGCTTCTGGTGATATGGGCAGTAACTCAATTAGTTTTGATTCATCTTCAGTAGAAATGGTGACAGGCAATTTCGATACAAGCACAGCCTTAAAGTATAACAATACCAATTCGGGTGGTTTATGAGAAACTTCTGCCCAATGGATAAAGAACTCTTTCCAATCTCCCAAATAAAACAAAGATTTGCTATAAAGCAGGTCTTCTGCGGGTAATAATTTTTCTTCTTTCTTTTTCTCTTTTAATACAGAACTGACTACCGTTAGATGACCGGAACGGTATGCTTCAGAGAGAACTTGTAAATCATTCGAATCAGAAAGAGCCGCCTGTGAACAACGAACAAAGTTTAAAATGAAAAACAAAATAAGTATATTTTTCATAAAGGAACTCCTAGAGTTTTTGGATAGAATCACGAAACGGAAATGGATCTTTTTTATCCCAATTCCAATCGAATCGATTGATTTCTTTTTTAGAAAAATCAACCCAGATCACTCGTATCGAGTTTAGATTTGGTTTTACTGGATACACAAACCGTAATACAAAAACTTCTGTCGCTTCAACTTGATCTGCTTGTTCTTTCCAAATTAAAATCCGCGAACGATTTTTATTGGGTAAATGTTTTAATTGATTTTGAAAGTGATCCAAACGATCATTGGGAAGAGGAGAACTCACCTCATCCCAAATTTTATCTCCAAGAACCACAGAGTAACCTAACTCTTCTAATTCTTCCTGTATCTGAAAACTAACTTCTTTTTCTTCGGAATAACTGTCGTAAAAACAAGGGGAAACAGAATGAATCAATAAAATCTTTTTACCATTCGGAATGGGATATGTTTTCTTTCGGAAAGCCTTTTGAGTCCCAACACAAGATAAAAACACAAAACTACTTACAATAAGTAAATACTTCATTTTGCTTCCACCTGAATGACAAAACCAACCTTCATCTTTTTCCCAGAAATGGATTTTGCATCTGGATCCAAACGGAACTCATAATAAGGATAGAAGTTTGGTGCAAAACTAGAAGAAGATAAATTAAAATCCCCTCCAGTTGAAATGTTTCCAAATAAAGTTCCATTACAACTTGCTTCACTTTCTGCAAAGGAATAAGTTAATTGTTTACAACCAAAAGGAAATTCTGTTTGACAATGAGACCAAACCCAAGTCGATAAACGAATGTTTGTTGATGGTGGAGAAATTTTTGATAACCTTGTGGCCCCAATGACGGAAGTTGTGTCCATATACTGATTAAAAAAAATCCGAAAATTATCAGTATTTACATCTGCGCAGTCTAAACTTGACCCTGGCCCACCAAACCCAGTATCTCCTCCACGAAAATGATAAAAATTTGGACTAAGGATGGGCATTCCTTGGCTCCAAAAACAGAATCCAGAATCCCAACGAGCACCTATTACCGATCCTAATTCTTGAACCCCCAAACCGCAGTTTTGTGATTCCAAACCAAAACCCGCAACTTCAGGATCACTCAAATCAGCTCCAACAAAAAAATCGGATCGAACAACTTCCGATAATTCTGCACCATCGACTGAATGTAATCCGACAGGAAAAACAATATGATACCGAGTTTCCGGTAAAAAATTGAGATCTGGTAACACTCTCAATAAACTAGGACTTTCCCATTCCAAACGATAAGAGAGACCTGGTTCGAACCGAAGTCCTTGCCCCACTTCCGTTTGGTTCATTGATTTTGAAAATTCAATTCGGATGGGTGAAGGACCAGGGATTCCGGAACAAACAATTCGATCTTCACCTAACAAAATATTTGTGATAATTCCTCCAGACAAACATTCCGTTTCAGTTCCCGTTGAAACCAAAATTGAATTTATGGTTGGAGGGCCAGGACTTTCTTTTTCACCCACATGAAAGGGGATGGTATACACGCGATCCAGGTCCTTCCCCGTTTTATCTTCACATTGTTTGGTGAGACGAATCACATAACCGCCAGATGGCAAATCCATTTTAGGATAATACTTGAGAGTGAGTTCCGTTGTTTCAAAACTTCCTCGAACGGGTGGATCCAATGAAAAAGCCGATACGCAGGACTGGGTGGACATGGCTTTACTAAATACAACAGAGATATTTGTTTTTGGATCAACATTGTTGGAATCGGAGGCCGGAGAGAAAACAAGAACTTTTGGGGCATCGCTAGAATTCAAAACTCCAATCCAATCATCAAATGAGCCCAACTTGGAAGAACATTGGAACAATACAGGCACTAATAAAAACACTAAATTCCATCTAACGAGTTTCATACGGATCCTCCATTAAAAACGGGTAAGGTTTCTTTTGGATTGGTTCGTTTATTTTTATTTTTTCGCCCTGAGGAATTTCTTTCCAATCATCTAAAACCTTGGAGAGATCACTTGGAGTGCGTTTTGACTCTACTTGATAATAACGATTGTCAAAAGGATTTTCTCCAAGTAACAGAACAAGTTCCAAAGCAGTGGATATGTATTGAAAATAAGGCTCTAATACAGATTCCAAACTAACAAATACTTCTTCTTCTGATTTTAAGTATTCAATTTCTGAGATCAGCCCAAACTTTCTTTCTTCTCTTTTCGCTTTGTGTTGGTTTAAATTGGATTTTGTATTTTCTAAATAGAGATTATATTTTTGATACAATTCACTTAGTTTAATTTCAGTCGATTGGACTTGGTTTAAAAAACCGATCTCCGATTGTTTCCAATCCGCTTTGGCTTGTAACAAACTCATTTTTGAATCAAAGATTTTTTTATTTCGACCAAAATCATCGAATAAACCAATCGAACCACTTTGAAAGGAATTTTCGCCAGGACCTACTGGTTGTGGTCCATACCCAGGAATTCTTTGGATCCCGTTTCCTTCCGACTGGATTCCATTTTGTGTATTAGATTGAAAACTGGTTCCTCCTAAATTAGCTTGGACTCCCACACTCAGTCCATAAATTTCATTCTGAAGAGGGAATCCTCCGTTTCCATTTTTTCCAACATAACCACCTAATACTAGTTTTGGTTTCCAATCATTTTCCAAACTTTCTTCTTCTAGTTCTGCTAACTCAATTTGTAGTCTCTGTTTTTTTCGAAGTGGATGATTTTCATTGGGAGCCATTAAATTGGCACTTGGATCAAACAATCGGATACGTTCCGTAAATCCTCCTGCTAATGTAATACGAACATTTGGGTCAAGTGACATCGCCTGTTGTAATTCTAGGACTGCCAGTTTTTTGTTTGTGTCAGAGTGAATCTGTTTTGATTGAAATTCAACTTCCCAAACTTTGAGCCATTCGGATTCACCTTTCGAAGATAACCCAAGTTCCAATTCTTTTTTTCGTTTTTTTTGTTCTAGTTTGTAACGTTCTGATCTAAGATTGTAGATCAAATCAACTAACATTCGTTTTTGGAAGGAGAGATAGGAAAGGGAAATTGATTTGAATATTTTTTCTCTAAGGAGTTTTTTCTCTTCCGAATGAATGAGTCTCCGAATTTCTAATTTTTGTTTTTCTCTTTCGGTTTCTCCTCCATCATACAATAGTTGTTGGATTTGCAAACGAACATCACGGTATTCCTGATCAATCTGTTCTGGATTTTTTGAGAATATTCCGAAATAATGGACTCCTAATTTAGGAAGGTATTGTTTCCATTTTTCTCGAGTTAGGATGGGAAATATTTCAGAACGAACCTGCTCCAAACCCAGACTTCCATTCCGTTCCATCCCAATCCAAACACAATCTTCCCAGAACAAATTGTCCTCTGCCATCAAGGGATAAAATAGAAATCCCAGACAAAAACATATGGAAAAAAACTTACACCACATATCAGAAGATAGGTGGTAAATCTTCTAATTGGTCCTAACTAACCATTTTTGTAGGGGAATTTTTGATTTTTTTTTTAGTTTTTTTAGCTTGTAAGAGGAGTGAGTTCTACTATAAAAGTGGCATGATTCGATTTATTGTGTCCATTTTGTTTCTTCTTTTGACCACAACCCTTGCCGCTGAAGAAGTGGGGATTATTAGTTTCATTCAAGGAACAAACTACCTTTCAGGACCACGTTTCAAAAAGGCGAAAGAGCCGGTAAAGTTAGGTAGTATCCTAAAAAAAGGGGATACCATTACAACAGAAAACGGCACTTGTGAGATCCAGTTGGCAACACAAGCAACCATTCGTTTGTCAAAATATTCATCTGTCCTAATTGAAGACCTTCTCAATCCAAAGTCAAAATCCACTACTCTCAAACTTGTGGGTGGAAAATTATTTGTCAAAGCACACAAACCGGGACCAGGAGTGCCAAGCCAAAACCAACTCAGCGTTGTCAATCCTAGCTTTGTGGCGGGAGTGAGAGGAACAGAATTTCTGGCAGCAACACCTGACACCGGTGGGGTCAACGAAGACCTAACCGAAGTGGAAACGGGAGTTTATGTCAACGAAGGGACTGTGGCAGTCAGTCCGGATAAAAAAGGAAAACAAACCCTCGTCGCAGAAAATGAAGAAGTGGTTGTATCTGGAAAAGAATTAAAAAAACAAATTTTAGATGAATTTGTGAAAGATAAAATGCGCATTTTTGAAGAGTTCAAGGCCATCAAAGAAGAAAACTACCAACGAATCAAAGAACAATACGAAAAAAACGACCAACTTATGAATGAATACAAAGGCCAAGGTAGGGTAGACGAATGATGAAACAATTTTTAATTCTCTCATCGATCATTTCTCTTTCCCTTTTTTCTTCGGACAAAATTGGAAGGTTACCTGTTTATAAAATTGCAGTAGAGTCTTTATCAAATACGGATGAAACCATTGCTCTTCGTGATTTTATCAAAGAACAAATCCAATCCACTTCTCGTGGACTGGTCTCTCTTCCTTTGAAAAACTCTGAACTAGGGACTTGGGAATTTGATAAAGAAGGAAATCCTTCTGAAGAAACAATGCACAGTTTCCAAAGGCTCTCTGGAATAGACAAACTTCTTCTTGTATCAACAGAAGATGGACAGGCTGTGATTTCGTTTGTAGATATTTTACACCAAAAGTTAGAATACCGCAACTCACTCCCGGATAGCCTTTCCAAAACTTTGGTCTCCGATTTCTTAGGATTTTTAGATAAAAAAAATATCTATTTGGCTTTATCTGAAACAGGTTCGGGATCTGCAGCCCAACTCAAAATCAATTCTTTAAAACCCACTTATGTGGCTGGGGAACCGATTCGTTTTGAAATCGAATCAACTGAAGACAATTATGTTTATGTTGTCCTTGTTCCTGAGAACCAAAAGGGAGAACCTGTGCTTCTGTTCCCCAACCAAATCCAAAATGATAATTTCATTCGCAAGGGAGACCGAGTGACCATCCCAGATAAACGAATTTCGTTTAGAGCGTCCTCAACTCCTTCCAAAGATAGAATTCGTGCCTTTGCTTCTAGAGAAGAATGGAAAGAATTCCAACTCCGAGGAAAAAAAGAAGATTCTTTCTATCGACTTTTGCCTCCTGCAGTGACAGGAACCAAAACTACAGCTAGGTCCATGATGGTGGTTCCAAATTCCCTCACTGCTTCCATTGAACAAAGCCCAGTGATGGAGTGGGAATACCAAATCCTCTCTCGATAAATTCTTGCAAAAACTTCTCCTATCTTTTAGATCAAAGGTATGAGAAGTTTTGTCATTCAATCCATCGCCCTGTTGGCACTTAGTACACTCGTCGCTTGTTCGATGTTTCAAAAAGATGATAAAAAAGATGAAAATGTCTTAGGGGCTCTCCTACTCTCTGTATGGGCTTACAACCAATCTGCTGGTTGCTCTGGCCCCAAGTCTGGGTTTACCATTTGTATTCCTAAGGGAATTGCGGAGTAAACTATGAAAAAGTTTCTCTATGCCATTGTATTCTTTGGAATGAGCCTTCAGATTTCCGACTTCAACAAACTCACTCGTTTGGATCGGAACGACCAACTCATCCATCTCTTTGGTGATGCCATCCATCTGGGAATTGGTTCAGAAAAAATTTGGTCGGCGACCACTGCTGACAACTGGGGTTTTGTGCGCCAATCGGCTACTTGGGCCCGAGGCAATTCCGGAATTATTGATTCTCTCATCCTCGCTCTAAAAAACGCAGGTTACTTCAACAATGCAACTCCCAGGAATGATGTTTTAAACAATGTCAATTTAAATGGGTTTGGATCTGCCACCCTCACCATTAAAATCAGTACACCCACAACAGGTGTGAGTTCCACTGCCTATACCGGGACCAAAGATTTTAATCATTTTTTTGAAATCAAAAAAACCGGTGCTTCAACTCCCTCCTTACAGTTGTTCTTCGATGATCCAAATACAACTCTAGGAAATGATGGAGCTTTGGTTTACTATCGTTTGGTTGACTTTGGAAACCCTCAGTTTGCCAATGTGGGGAATGTCATCACAGAAAGTTATACAGCAAACGATTCTGTTTACGGAACCAAATTCCAAACCTATACTTGGAGGAACGGTCCTGAAAATGCAAGTTGGATTAGTAGACATGGAAGAGTGGTTCTGACAGAAGTAGATGCAGGCAGACAACTCTGTTTTCGTTCAGTGGTACGTTTGACATTTACAAAACTGAAAGAAGTCAACCCATCGGGTGCGGCTGCCTTAGATAATTTAAAAACCTTTTGTAACGCAGCACAAGGAACCGGCTCTAGCGACCAGATTTATTATAACCTTGCTTATATGCAAAAGTTTGATTCACCTTTTCAAACCACTGCCAAAGCAACCTTTACAATGAGTGCAGCTAGACCAGAAACCATCTGCGCAATTCCAGAATCACCTTCTGCTCCAAATGTTCGATTATCATATGGGATCTTTAATATCAATGGATATGTAACCGATCAGCTGTTAGCTGCTCAAGTTCCAGCCGACTATCCGAGCCCCACAGTCGGTGGAGCTGATTTTATGTCTGTAGATGAAGCCTTTAATCGAACTTATGTAGCCTTTGGTGCAAGTATTTCGGGACAAGCTGCACTTGGCACGGTAAAACAATACGAAACCACTTCTAAAGCATTTTTGGATGCATTTGATGGCTCAGACCAAAACTTAAACTTTAAATAGTAGTAATGAATCGAATAGAATTGAATTACTATTTATTTCGATAAATAGCGTTGGAGAGAATCGATCCTGTGAGGCCGATCATCTCCAACCTCACATAGGAATCCTTTTCTTGAAATCGATATTCGGCAGAACTTGTATCCGGATTCACTTGTAAAACTTCCCCAGCTTGGCCGATAAAACGGATTTCGAGATAACGTTCATTAGAATTCAATTGGATTGTCTGATCCTTTGTCACTTGTATCCTGGGAACTTTTGGATCGTCCGCTCCATGAAAAAACTTTTTCACACAATAAAAAGAACCTGCTTGGAGTGCTGATTGAACGGATGATTGGTCTTTAGTTCCTTCCTCAGTTACAATATACCGAAGAAAACTTTCTCCTTTACGTCCTCTTTGGTTCCCCAAAGTTTGGATGGCATTCTTCCAACCTGGTTGGTCAAAACGTTTGATTGAGGATTCAGGAAAATAATGTAGGTCATCGCTTGCCATACAATGGACGTTTCGTCCTTGGCTAAGCAAAGAATCTAATATTTTAGGGTCATCGCCATAAGGAGAATAAACTTCCACAGCTTGGAAACCTGCCAAAGAAGAGATCTCCTCTCTGGAAAAGGAATCAAATAATTTAGGATGAGGGATGACTACATAACCACCTAACTTTTGCATACGATCCATCACCCAATTAAGATTTTCTCTCGTTGCATAAATTGGGAAATAATCATAAAAAGATTTTTTAATACCAATGGCTAAAAGATGGCGTTTTTTTACATTCTGTCCCCATTCCAATCCCCGAATGTATTCTGGATTTTCTGTCTCAGAAATTTGACCGTAATCTGTGACGGCAACATTTGAAAAGCCTTCCCGTTTGTATTCAGAGATGATTTCGGATACAGAATGCCTTTCTGGGGTGAACCAAACTTCATCGGAATGTGTGTGTAAAGATATCTTTTCCTGGTTTTCTCCATTCCAATTTTGGTATGGATTGACTAGTTTAGGTCCTTGGAAAGGAGAAGAAGGGAGAAAAGTTGATTTCCTAAGAAGCAAAACAACTGCTAGTTGATAAAATAATAAAATCCCAAGTAAGGAGGCCAAAACAAGAACATAACGATACTTCCACAAGGAAGGTTTACTCGCAGTTTGCCTTTCGGTATTGACAATGGTTACTGGAACATTGAAAAGCATGATCCAACTGTATCGATCTATTTTTCCAATTTGATTCCAGATTTGTTACAAAATGAATACAAAACTAGAAATTCAATTCCTCTTTGACAAAGAAGGGTGGGTTTCCTCTCGTGAGACTGTGAAATTCTTATCTGTCCACCGCACTTTCCTCATCCTTCTCTTTGTCCTAACGATATTCTTATTCTATGGGAATTCCTCTCCCTTGGTTGACCAAGACGAAGCCGCTTATGCAGGATTTTCTCGAACGATGGTAGAAAATGGAGATTATCTCAGAATGGAATTTCCCTACTCCACTCCTCATAGAAAACCACCTCTACATTTTTGGACCTCCTCCTTTTTTTTCAAACTGTTTGGGGTTTCTGAATGGGTTTTACGTTTATTTCCAGCACTTTGTATTTTGGGAACAAGTTTGTTAACTTATCATCTAACAAACACTATGTTTGGATCAAGGACTGCTTTATATGCCTTTAGTATACTAAGTTTTTCATTATACTTTCCTCTCAATGGGAAGATCGCCTTAGTTGATTCTCTATTAGTATTTTTTGGAATGTCTGGATTTGTATCTCTTTACCACTGGATGAAATCGAATCAAAAAAGATTCGTATTTTTGTTTTGGCTCAGTGTGAGTTTGGGACTTCTTGTCAAAGGACCACCCATTCTAATTTTTTTAGGTGGGACCTGCACTCTCCTTTTGAGCATCAATCAAATCCGTTCGAAGATTTGGAAACTCCATCCATTTTTATGGTTACCGGTTGCGACACTTCCGCTGTTTTTATGGGGATATTTATCTTGGCAAAAAGACAATGGAGCACTCATACGATGGATGTTAGATTGGTATATTTTTCGTCGTGCGACAGATCCTGTTTTTGGTCAGTCAGGTCCACCTGGCACCTATTTGATGTTATTTGTGGTTACACTTTTCCCTTGGACAAGAATTTATCTTTCCTTTCTCTACGAGAACGGATGGAAACTATTTGCCTTACTCAAAACGAACGGATTTAAAATATTAAAACATCTTTTTCCTTGGGAATGGAAAGAAATGGATTATACATTTACACCAAAACGTTTTTTACTACTCGGACTTGTTTTTTCTTGGATATTCTATGAAGTTTTGGCAAGTAAACTCCCATCTTATCCTCTATCCGCATATCCGATTCTTTCTATTCTACTGGGAGACCAACTCTCAAGAAAACACAACCAAATCTATATGTATCGAATCTACCTAACTGTATCACTTGTAATGATTGTTATCATTTCTTTTGTGATCCTACCTAAGTTTGCTGAAATCAGAAAGGATACAAAAAATTTAGCCGGAATCATTAACGAATACGTCCCAAAAGAAAAAACATTATATTCATTTGGAGCCCATGGAATTCCAAGTTTTGCATTTTACTACAATCGTCCCATCACAGAAATCAGTTGGACAGATGCCCAAACAACAAAGGGATATCTGATTGTTTCCGATTCTGATTATCAGCTTTGGAAAGGAATGGGAGTCCACTGGGAACCTGTGGGAGAAGTTTTTTCTGTTTATGCGTATGATCGAAACAAAAAACTAAATCTGAGGTTAGTCAAAACGACAGAACATTAACTCAAGAATCGTTTTTTTATGTTTGGTGAGGGGACCATACATGCATCCGCTTTGCCAAACCAAACATATCGTCGTTTGGCGATGAACTGGTAAATAGGATTTCGAAGCATTCTTGGGATGATCCAAAATCCAAACAATAAAAACCAAGGAAATTTTAGTTCCCGAACCAATTGCAAAATGGCATCGGATTCTAAATACAAAGTCCCCTCCTTCCAATACAAAATGCTATCAGGGAGTTTTGATGATTTTTCTTTTGAAAACAAGGAATGGTAAGTCTCTGAACCAATCGCAGAAAAGTATAAATTTTCTTTTTGGTTTTTTTTCAAAAGGAACTGAACCGATCCCATACACAAATGACAAACCCCATCAAAGAAAACAATTTTACTTTTTTCCGGTGGCATCCTTTCCCTCTGCTTCCAAACTGACGAAGTACCAATCGAAATCGAGTCTAAATTTATAGAGGTCGTTATGTTTCCTGAATTTCATTCTGAAAATCTTCCCAAAAAAGAATCTGCCATTTTAGAAAAAATGGAGTCTAACAAAAGCTTCATTCAATCTCTATTACAAATAGATAAACCTACATTTCAAAACTTTGTAAAACCTTACCAAAGAATCCAAACAGAACTGGGGGATCTTGTGACAGAGATTTCACATCTTAACTCTGTAAAAAATAACGAAGAAAGCCAAACCATCTACAGCCGGCTATTACCCAAACTCAGCGAATACTATACAGACCTTGGACAAAACGAAGATATCTTTGCTACATTCTTAAAAATCCAATCAACAGAATCAGATTTGACAAAAGAAGCGAAGAAAGTATTAGAAAATGAAATTCGAGACTTTCAATTGGCCGGGGTGGGACTGGATGCAAAAATAAAAGAAGAACTCAAACAACTTCTCATTCGATTGTCAGACCTTTCGAATCAATTTTCACAAAATGTTCTCAATGCCACCAATGCATTTTCACTTAAACTTTCGGAAGCAGAAGTAAAAGGACTTCCCGAAAGTGAAAAATTATCTGCAAAACAAGAGGACGGAAGTTATTTATTCACCCTACACTTTCCATCTTACATTGCTTATATGACTTATGGAGAAAATCGAGAAATTAGAAAAAAACTCTATGATGGTTATTGCACTCGTGCTCCAGAAAATGGAAAATTAATGGAAGAAATTTTGGAACTTAGAGAAAAGGAAGCAAAACTTCTTGGTTTTTCCACTTTTGCTCATTTGAGTTTGGCAACCAAAGTGGCAGACAACCCAGAACAAGTTATTGAATTCATAGATCATCTAGGAAAAAAAGCTAAACCTATCGCATTACAAGAACTAAACGAAATTAAAAATTTTGCTAAAAAGTTGGGACATACAGACTTAGAACCTTGGGATCTCACTTACTATTCCGAAAAATTAAAAAAAGAATCCTTTTCTTATGATGAAGAAATTTATCGACCTTACCTTGAAAAGGAAACTGTGATCAAAGGAACATTTTTATTTTTAGAAAAACTTTTAGGCATTCAATTCCAACAAGTGAATACATCCGTTTGGGAACCATCTGTCCTTTGTTATGATCTCATCGTGGAAGGAGAAACAAGATCACGTTTGTATTTGGATCTAGAAGTCCGAACAGAAAAAAAAGGCGGTGCTTGGATGCACAATTGGAAACCTCATTTCCAAGATGAAACAGGGAAAACAGAACTTCCCGTTGCCTTTGTAGTTGCGAGTTTTCCAAAAGCCACAAAAACACAACCTTCGTTACTCCGACCCAGTGATGTAGTGACTCTTTTCCATGAACTAGGCCATGCCCTCCACCACCTTCTCTCCCGTGTAAATGAAGCTTTTGTGAGTGGAGTAAACGGAGTGGAATGGGATGCAGTAGAATTCCCTTCTCAATTTTTAGAAAACTTTGCTTATGAACCAAAAGTTTTGGAACTCTTCGCAAAACACTATGAAACAAAAGAACCAATTCCGAATTCATATATCGAAACTATGGTAAAAGCCAAAAACTTTATGTCGGCCATGGGAGTTGTCAGACAGTTGGAATTTGCAAAGTTTGATATGTTGATTCACATGGAAAAACCAACAGAAAGTAGAGTTCAGGAAATTTTAGACCAAGTGAGAAAAGAATTCTCTGTTGTGTTCCCACCTGCTTATAATAAATTTCAAAATTCATTTACCCATATCTTTGCTGGTGGGTACGCTGCCGGTTATTATTCTTACAAATGGGCAGAACTACTCTCTGCGAACGCCTACTATTCGTTTGTTGATAGAGGAGTCTTCGATTTAGACCATGCAGCGCATTTTAGAAAAACTGTCTTAGAAAAAGGTGGCTCAGGAAATGCGATGGATCTTTTTCGTGACTTTTACGGAAAAGATCCAGAGATTGATGCTTTACTTCGACTCAACGGAATTGCTGCTTAACTTCTGTATGGATTTTGTGATCACTTCTTTGGAATCGGTGGACTTGATTAGTTTTCGAGTCTTCCGATTTTTATCTAAAACATAAATATAAGTGGAATGGTCAATACTTTGGCCATCTTCTGTTTTTTGCACATACGCAGCGTATTGTTTTAAGATTTGGTTTGTTGTGTCTGCAGAGAAAGAAAGTCCAACCGATTGAGGTAAATAAAACTGCACATACTTGTTAGTTGTCTCTGGAGAATCACGCACCGGATCTACTGAGATAAAAACCACTTTAAATTTTGTTTTTTCTTCTTCGGTAAGAGGTTCTACTGCGGCTTTAATTTTGGCCAATGTATTGGGACAAAAATCAGGACAATACGTATACCCAAAAAATACAAGTAACACTGGTTCGGGGAAAGATCGAAAGGAAACCATATTTCCTGATTTATCTTTTGCTTCGACATTCCCACCAATCGGGAGATCAGTAAATTCAAAAGCAGATCCGCAACCTACCAAAAAAATCCCAACAAACAAAACTAAGATAAACTTTTTTTTCATAAAGAACGCTCTTCTACTATAACGACACTTCTTTCTCCATTCGAAAACTCCAGTTCTAATTCTATTTTTTCCGAACGTTTTATTTTCTCATATAACATCAAATGTTTACCCGATCGCATCAACTGGATTGTCTGGTTTGATTTTAAAAGGATAGGATATTCCAACTTACGCATCTTTGCCACTTGCGTTTGATTGTCGATGGAGGTCTCATGGAACTCAACAATTTTGTAATCGTTGCAGAGAATGTTTCGAATCTCCACATCCACTGCGAAAGGATTTCTAATTTCACCATACACGGCGGCAGTTTTTGCTACTTCTGGCGGTGGTGTCATCCAGAGTTGGATGGTCTCTGTCGGTTTGTGACAGAAAACAAACAAATTGACTTGAATTAGTAACAGAAATCCTGCATTTGTTATATTTAACTTTCGTAACAAGAGAACCTCGATGAGAATAATAATCAAATGGGTGATTGCCATCACTCTCATTCTATCTTCATTCCTCGTATCCACTTACAACTGGACTATCAGTGAATACAATTATGATTCCTCTCGGAAATTCGAAAATTTTGACACCTTTTACCAAAACGAACTGCAGATTAGTGCCAAAGAAAATACAAGACCAAACAACGAAGAACTTCTGGTGCGAGTTTCAGAAGAAAAAACTCCTATTGCCATTGTCTACATTCATGGATTTGGTGCAAGCCGTGGAGAAGGAGAAGAAGTTACAAACAAACTTTCCGAATACTTCGGTGCCAATACCTATTACTTAAGATTACCTGGGCATGGAACAAATGCAGAAGACCACTTAAATACAAAATTTCAAACTTATCTCCAAGATGCCGAAGACAGTTTGATTTATGCAAGAGAGCTCGGGCAAAAAACAGTTCTCATTGGAACCAGTATGGGTGGAAACATAGCATCGTATTTAGCAGCGAAACACCCTGAACTTGTGGATTCACTTGTACTTGCTTCTCCATTTTATGATTTTGATGATCCAACTGCACATATATTCAGATTTCATTGGGGAAAATCTTTTATCAATGCAATCAAAGGTGAGATGCGAATTTCCAAAACAGATCCTAAAGATGAATCAGCCAAATATTGGTATCTTGACCAATATTATGGTGCCATTCAAAATATTTTGGATTTAAAACGTTTTATGGATCAAAACAATCCATATCCAAAAATTACAGCTCCCACCTTACTTATGTACTACTACAAATCTGAAAGTGAACATGATTTTGTTGCTTCCGTTCCAGCAATGTTACATGTTTATGATTTGATCCAATCAGGACAAAATCCAAACCCAAAAAACAAACTGTTAAAAATTGAAAACGGTTCGCATGTTTTACTTTCAAAGTATGTAAAATCTGACAAAGAGTTAATTGAAAAAGAACTCATTCAATTCATTAAAGACAGCACTGGTGCAGAAGAAGTTCCAAAACTAAAGAAATCCAAACGATAACAAAATAGTTTCGTAAAGTTCATCAACGGATATTGGTTTAGATCGAACCAATATCCCTTCTGCATCCAACTCCTCAGAATCAAGTCCATCCATATTTCCCGTATATAAAACAGCAGAAAGTTTGGGATTTGTTTTTTTAATTTTACGGATAAGACTTAAGCCATTCATTTCCCGCATTCGATAATCAGATAAAATAAAATCTGGAGCCTTATCTTTTAGTCCATCCAAAGCCATAGACGAACTACGAAAAACCTTGGGGACAACTTGTTTCTGGGAAAGTACAAAACATATTGCTTCACTTGCTGCCTCGTCATCTTCTACGATCCAAATTTCCTTTTTTGAAATCTCTGACCATACATCTTTTGGATTGTTTCCGTGGGAATGCGGTGGAGTCCCCAAAACAATTTGTCCTTCTTCCAAAGGAAGAAAAATATGAATGAGGACAGTCATCGGTTCTGGTTTTTCGATATAAAACTCACCACCCCAGTTTTTCACATAACGATTGATTAGGTGCATTCCTGCCCATTGGAATTCTTCATCACCAAAATTGACAAAATCAAGTGTATTGAGCCCAGAAAGACTGGGTAAGGAAAGGCCTGTAAATTCCATAGAAACTAATAGTTTGAATTCATCCGCTGAGGATGTTTGGATCCTAACAAGCCCTCTTTTTCGGTCATCCCAAACAAGGAGTCCACCCGAAGTCAATTCACAAAGAATTTTAGAAAACCGAACCGCATCTAATTTAGTATATAAAGGAGATTTGTAAAAATCAAATTGGGCTTCCACATTTTTTGGCAGACCAGCATTCACCAAAGGGATGGATGATTCTACAACAGATGAAATTTCTATTTTTGTCGCAGAGTTCTCATCTTTTACTTTAGAGTATTTAATAATCCTATGGATCATTGAACGTGCGTTATCTGCACCCATTCTAATTTTTTCTAGATATTCCAAAATTAGATTTTGATCAAATTTTCCTGATTGGATTTGTTCTTCCCCTAACTGAGAAAAAACATGGATGGGTTGGAGATAATTATTTAAGTCATGGGCAATGTTTGTTGCCAAACTTCCGATGGTTTCCATTTTTTGAGAATGTAACTGATAAGATTCAAGTTGTTTTTTTTCCGTTACATCATCCAAAAATACATAATAAAAATCCGGTTTTCCTTGTGAGTTACGAAAGGCACTAATTCGTCGATAAACACTGATTCGGCGGCCATCTTTTCTAGTTAACCTTGACTCTTCGGCACCTTCTTTAAAAAAACCAAAGTATTCCATCTCTTCTTCGGAAATAGGTTCCCCTTTGATTCGTTTGATATTTAGGTCTGTTAAATTTTGAAAACTATAACCGGTGATTTCAGTAAACCTTGGATTGATGCGGAAGTATCCACCTTCCCAATCTTGTAAGGCCATCCCGACCGATGCATTTTCAAATAGGCCAAGAAAAAATTGAATTTGTTCTACAATATTGATTTCATTTGTTTTTTCATTGGTCACATCACGAACAAAAACAATTTGTAAATCCGAATCCATATTCGGAATGTTTACTTTTCTCTTTTCAAATTGAAACCACCGAACAAGAACTTCATTCGGCATAAGGAAACGGTAGTCTCCTGTGATGGTGTCCCGATCATAATGTTTGTTTTGAGATAAAAATTGGTCTTTAAAGTTTGTTTTGTCTTCTTCGGCAACCCATAACAATAAATCCGACTCCAGACAGTCCTCTCCTGACTTATCACAACCCAAATTGTTTTTAAAAAAATCGTTTGAAAATAAAATCTGACCAGTTTTTGGATCTGTTAAGTAGACCCCACCGGAAAATAGATTGGGCAAGACCTTAAAGAATTCTATCATTCCGCTTGCTTCTAGATTCGTTTGCATAACTCTTGCCTTAAGAGGGAAATATGCCATCCAATCCGTTTTCTTTTCAAGCACCTATTGCTTTTTTTAATTTGGGACCATGGGAGATTGCACTCATTGTTTTCTTAGCGTTACTTTTTTTTGGCGGAAAACGACTCCCTAGCCTTGCCAAAGATTTGGGTTCTGGAATCAAAGAATTTCGGAAATCCTTAACAGGCCAGGAAGACGAGCCATCTCAAACTAGTTTTCCACAAGAAGAACCAAAGTCAGCCTCCACAGGCGCTTCCAAATCCGGAAAAAAGAAAAAAGCATAAGACGAAATCTTGGCTGGGAAAAAAAGAACTGCACTGCTACCGCCGGAGGATTCCGAAACCAGGGAAAAATACATGTCCCTGGGGGATCATTTAGAAGAACTCCGCCAAAGACTCATTTATTCCATTTTAGTGGTCTCTGCCTTTATGGTAGGAACCTTGTATTTTGGAAGTGAGATCCATACCTTTCTCATCCAACCTTATAAATCAGTTCTCGGCCCCGATGCCCATTTTTTTCAGATCCAGCTGATGGCTCCGTTTCTGATTTATCTCAAAACCTCGTTTATTTTATCAGTTCTTGTTTCTTTGCCATTTCTCTTGTACATCCTTTGGGGATTCATCGCACCTGCCGTGGACCCAAGGACTGAAAAATGGGGAAAGTTCATCATCCTTTTTTCCACCTTACTCTTTTGGTCGGGACTTGCCCTTTGTTGGTTTACTGTCTTTGAAAACTTCCTTCGGGTTTTCCTAGTGGTACTCAGACCGGATGGAGTGGATCCTTATTTACCGATTGACGAATACTACGATTTGTTTTTTAATTTGCACCTAGTGTTTGGTGCTTCCTTTCAATTGCCCATCGTCCTCATCCTACTCGGTAGGATTGGTTTCCTTTCTTCTAGGTTTTTGATTTCTAGATGGAGAGAGGCAGTCCTAATCATTGCGGTTGTGTCTGCCGTTTTATCTCCAGGCCCCGATGTTTTTTCTATGTTAATGTTACTGGTTCCTCTTAGTTTTCTATTCTTTCTTTCAGCCATCATTATGAAAGTATTGGAAACAACAGATCGCAAATGAGTTTTCGAGTTAAACTTCCTGTACTCTTAGGGATCATCAGTTTTCTATTTTTTATCATTCATTTTTTATTTGCAGAATTTACATTTACCCATTGGCAAAATCCCAAAGGAGAAAATGCACTTAACTTTAATTTGGTTGGGGTTTATTCTTCTTTTGTTTTCTCTCTGTCCATTGGTTTTTTAACTTATTATTTCCTGGGATTTTTATATCAGTACATTTTACATTTAATTGCCCACATCCAAGATGACGAACTGCCCAAAGACATTCGTAATTTAAAAAAAGACACTGAAGAATATAAAATATATAAATCGGTTCGTTTCACACTCCTCCAAGGAGATGAAAGTTTAGGGGAAGAACAATTCGAAAACAAGTTTGATTGGAAAACCAACCAAGCCGCTTCCGTGAACAAACAAATCCCTGACATTCAGATTCCAAAAATTCACGGTTTTGATGTCTCCGTATTCCCATCTGTCATGCGTTATGCGGGTGCAGACTACATTCGGATTGTCAGAGCAAAAGATGGAATTTTTGGAATCCTTGCAGGCCATTTGGAACCAGGGATTCTTGAATCCTCTGAAAAAGTTTTCATTCATGGAATCATCTCCTCTTTTGGAGATGGAATTTTTTCGACAGAAGAAATTTTGGAAAAACTAAAAATGGCACTCCACCAGTTTACTTTTTTAAAATTAAAAATCTCAGCTTTTGTGATTCCAAACAGAGAAGATAAAATGTCTTTTTTACATTATATGGACATGCCTATCTTTCAATTCTCTGACCACGGAATCCAAGTGATTGAAGGAAGTGGAGATGACCATTGGTATCCCAATCACAAACATCCGCTTTCCATTGCGGATGGGATTGAAATTGGAGATTATTTGGTTTGGGCAAGTGACAGAACCCTCACACAGTTTGGGCTCACTTCCTTTGAAATTATGGAAGAGTTTGTGGATTATCTTTTGGATTTAAAACCAAGTTCTTCCAGACAGATGTTACTGGCCATTGCCAAAAAGATGAGCGCTTTAGGAGCTGAAAGAAATCTTACAAACCCAATGGAGAAACTTTCTATCTTAGTGGTTCGGCGAAACAAGTAAACGAATCGTATGGCGAAGTAAATCCAACTTCCCCCAGTCGCCATGACCGGGAACCACAACTTCTGCATCTGGATAACGAGAAAGAACCCTTTTCACAGAATTTGGCCATTCGTTTAAATCCGCTTCTTTTACATTCCCCAAGTTTTCTGCATCCAAAGCCTTCACCAAACAACCCCCAAAGAGGATATGTGTATGGGCAAGCCATACCACAATATTGTCAGCTGAATGCCCATGGCCTGGAAAAAAAACTTCTATTGATTCATTTCCCAGAGCAAACCTTGTTTGGATGTCAAGGATAGGATTTGTTTTTCCAAATCCTCTTTCTTTTGCTAGTTTCGCTGTTAAGGAAGTGCTATAAACCGGAATGTTTCGTTTTTGGAAGAGAGGAACCCCCGCCATACGGTCGTCATGTGCATGAGTCACAATTAAAAACAAAATTTCTTTTTGGAACTTGGTTTGGATCTCAGAAAATAGTTCTTCTGTTTGTGATTCCGTCCAAGGAGTATCAATGACTACGACTCCTTTGTTTGAGAGAACCACAAGGCCATTGGCCGAAAAGACCTGACCCTGGAACTCTCCAAAACTGCGGTGGATCCAAACGGTTTCTTTGATTTTTTGCCACTCTAACCTTTCGGAAGAAGGTAAGGGCTGATTGGATTCAGGTGGAAGAGAAATTACCGAAGGGGGTTCGGAAATTTTCTCTAGTTGGCAATGGAAAAAAGAAAATCCGGCAATACAGAAGACCAAAATCAAAATATGGATTCGTTTCTTAGATGGCGAAGAGGAAAGAATGTTTGCGGTTTTGATTGGATCGAAATAACGTTGCTGCGAGGGTTTTATTGGATCAGAAGCAGTCACAGGCATCATAGGTTACTCCTAAAAAAGAAAAACCTATCCGTAAGATAGGTTTTTTATCATTTCTCAAGATCCAAAATTTTAGATTTCGAATCCAGAGTTTGTTTTTGGAACTTTAAGCGATTTTTTCGATATCACCTTTGAGGATGGTAATCGGAGCTTCTTTTTTTAGAACGGTTTCATCAGTCACAACCACTTCCAATACATCTTTCCTAGAAGGAATTTGAAACATAAGCTCCATCATGATCTCTTCTACGATGGCACGAAGTCCGCGAGCACCACTTTCTCGTTTGATGGCCGTTTGGGCAATGGCCTCTATCGCAGATTCTGTGAACTTAAGTTTTACATTCTCAATATCAAACATCTTTTGGTATTGTTTGAGAAGAGAATTTTTTGGTTCTGTAAAAATGGATTTGAGACTTTCAATGGTGAGTTCATCCAGAGTGGCAATGATTGGAAGTCTTCCAATAAATTCTGGGATCAGACCAAACTTCATGAGGTCATCTGGAATCACATGGTGCACCACCGATTCCCCTTCTTCAATTTTACGACCCTTATCGTTTACGATTTCATTGGAATGAAAACCAATGGATTTTACACCAACTCGTTGTTTGATGATGTCACTAAGACCCACAAATGCTCCCCCACAAATAAAGAGGATGTTTTTGGTTTCAACTGGAATGTATTCCTGGTGTGGGTGTTTGCGCCCACCTTGTGGTGGCACATTGGCAACAGTTCCTTCAATGATTTTGAGTAGAGCTTGTTGTACACCCTCTCCACTCACATCACGAGTGATGGAAGCAGAATCAGACTTACGAGAAATTTTATCAATTTCGTCAATGTAGATGATTCCCATCTCAGCACGTTTGACATCGTTGTCTGCATTTTGAATGAGTTTGAGGATGATGTTTTCTACATCCTCTCCCACATAACCTGCTTCTGTAAGAGCCGTTGCATCAACAATAGCAAATGGAACTTTTAAAATACGAGCCAGAGTTTGGGCAAGAAGAGTTTTTCCCGAACCAGTAGGTCCAATGAGCATGATATTGGATTTTTCCAATTCCACATCTCCCGCCTTACGTTCGTTATGAAAGATTCTTTTGTAGTGATTGTAAACGGCAACTGACAAAGCTTTTTTGGCTTGTTCTTGGCCAATCACATACTGGTCTAAGATTTTTTTGATTTCGGTTGGTTTCGGAATGTCACCGACAATGGCAGTTTTTTCACCACCTTGCGGTTCTTCTGCGATGATTTCATTACACAATGAAATGCACTCATCACAGATATAAACACCAGGACCAGCGACAAGCCTTCTTACTTCGTCTTGGGCCTTTCCGCAGAAAGAACAATGTAATTTTTCTCTGGAATTACCCGTTTGGCTTGGACGTTTGGTCATGATGTGAGCCCCTCTTTTAAGCTTGTGGCATCTGTTTGCGTTCTTGGATGACGTTGTCGATGATGCCGTATTCTTTGGCTTCGTCGGCGCTCATAAAGAAATTTCTCTCTGTGTCTTTTCGGACTTGGTCAGAAGATTTTCCTGTATGTCTTCCATAAAGATCGATGAGTTTGTCCTTGATCTTGATGATTTCTTTGGCAGAGATTTCGATATCGGAAGCTTGTCCGCCTGCTCCACCATAAGGTTGGTGTAACATAATTCTAGAATTGGGAAGTGCGGAACGTTTTCCTTTGGCCCCACCTGCAAGGAGAAGTGCTGCCATAGAGGAAGCCTGTCCAATACAAAGGGTTCTTACCTCAGGTTTGATGAGTTGCATGGTATCGTAAATTGCAAGTCCGGAACTCACATACCCACCAGGGCTATTGATATAGAGATATATATCGCGGTCAGGGTTCTCAGCCTCCAAAAACAAAAGCTGTGCCGAAATCACATTGGCATAGGTTTCGTCGATGGCAGATCCAAGAAAAATGATCCGGTCTTTCAAAAGCCGTGAAAAAATATCGTATTGGCGTTCGCCACGGCTTGTTTGTTCGATGACATAAGGCATAAGTGTAGACATAGTTTACTCTTCTTTCCCGCTAAGAATTTTCTCAGCTTCTTCCGTTGAAATAGTCTTAGGCGACTTCTTTTCTACCTCAGCGTATACAAACTCGTCGATTTTATCAAACAGGAATTTGTCACGGTAGTAGGTTTCCGCCTTCTGTTTTTGGACTTCTTTTTTAAGGGTTTCGGCAGGAATTCCTTGTGTAACCGCTTCTTTTTCGTATCCCGCTTCTAATTCTTCGTCAGAAATCTGGATTTTGTGGTCTTCCGCGATTTTCTGCTTCAAAATATAGGTTTGGATGCGTTTTTCTGCTGCTTTTGAGAAAGATTCACGAACCTCTTTTTCTTCCTTGTTCAATCGTTTTGCGTAGTCAGCAAGCGAAGATACAGGAAGGCCAAATTCACGCATAAAGTTTTGGAAAACAGTTTCTGTTTCTTCGTAAATTAAAGATTCAGGAATGATGAATTTAGATTCTTTGATGATTTCGTTATAAGCATCATCAGTGGCACGTTTTGTGAGTGCGTTACCAAAAATTTCAACGAGTTGTTTTTTTGTTTTTTCTTTTAACTCTTGTAAGTTGGCAGAACCATCCACTTCGGATGCAAATTCATCATTGATTTCTGGATATGTTACTTTGTAAATCGCAGAGACAGTCACAGTATACACAATGGTTTTTCCAGCAGACTCGGGAGACTGTGGGTAAGAGTCCGGATATGTGAATGAAAACTCTTTTGTTTCGTTTAGTTTCATTCCAAGTAGGTTCGTTTCAAAACCAGGAGGGTTTTGAGGAGCTCCCATTTGGAATTTTCCGACTTGGCCTTGTTCTGGGTATTCTTTGTCGGTTTCTTTAAACTTGTAATTGATCTCTAGAAGGTCAGCGGATTCCACTGGTTCGCCCTCTTCTTTCAAAGAGTTACGAGCCATGTTTTTTTGGATTCCTTCCAATTCTTTTTGTATGTCCGCATCAGAAATTTTAATTTCTTTGGGTTGGATTTTGATCTTCTTTAACTTTGGTAAGGTGACTTCTGGTTTGGTGTCGTAAGTGGCTTTGGCTTTGGCACCAGTATTTTTATCAAATGTTTCCATTTGGAATTGTGGCAGGCGAATTGGTTTGTGTTCCAATTTATCAAACAAATCTGCCATTGCTTGGTTGAGCATAATGTTGGCAGCATCATCCATTACGGAATCCCCAAGAACTTTTTCGACCATATTGAGAGGTGCTTTTCCGGGGCGAAAACCGGGGATTTTTACTTTTTCAGATGCATTTTTGTATGCCTTAGAGTAGGCAGTTCGGACTTCTTCAGCGCTAAATTGAATGCTTAAGTCACAGGTTGCGTTGTTATTTTTTTTTGCCGTAAATTCCATCGTATTATATCCAGTGTAAATAAAGAGAGTGTAGTGGAAAGAAAAAGAAGCGTACCTTCATTAGCGGGAAACGGGACTTGAACCCGCGACCCTCTCCTTGGCAAGGAGATGCTCTACCGCTGAGCTATTCCCGCAGAAGGTTTGTGAAACCATCATTTGGAATCTTAGCAAATCGGCAAGGAAAAAAGTCGAAAATTGCAAAGGAAAATTGGAGGTCATAGGGAATTCTCCCACCTCTAAACTAAACTTTTAGGGACCTAAAGACGACCGACTAACCGTTATTTAACGAGATGGCCAGTTTTGTTCCGTCCAAGCCTGCTCCCAAAACATCCACTCATAATTACAACTTTGTTGGAAGGCAAGCACTGCCCTTTTTTTGGAATCCTCATCGGCAAGGTCTGCATACTTTTGCAATCGACTCAAAAGACCTGTCATATATTCATTGAACCCGGGATCGGAATACATCAGAAGCCAAGAAGCATAAGGATGATCTTCTGGAATCTTTCCTTTTTCTTTGAGTAAGTGTTGGCCAAGGTCAATATAAAGCCAAGGACAAGGAGCTATGGCCGCAAATCCTTCCACCACCGACCCTTTGACAACGGAGGCAATCATATGGTTTTGGTAGGCTAAATTATTTGGCGTTGGCTCAGTTTCCGCAATGGTTTTGGCATCATAACCCAAAGTTTTTCCATAACCCATGTGCAGTTGGCTTTCCACCACAAGGGCCATCTTGGCCGCATCAATCAGCCAAAGTTTATCATCTGGATCTGTGACCCTGGTGGATAAAATGGCGCAGGCATCTGAAAAAGATTCTAAATATTTGGCATCTTGGATTTGATAAAAACGAAAGATTTTGGGATTTAGAGATCCATCAGCAAGAGCACGAACAAAAGGATGAGAGAAAGAAGCACCAAATGATTGTTTTGCGGATGACTTACAACGTTCTGCAAAACTTGGGATAGGAAAGGGACTAGTCATTATTTGACTCCAATCAAATTATTTTACGAGTAGTGGTTTAAGATAAGGATAAACCGTATCAGAGACTAGTTTGTGTCCAACTTCCGTCGGATGGATCCCATCCTTTTGGTTGAGTTTGCGAATGGAGGCTACTTTTTCCAAAATAAACGGAACCAAAGGAACATCTTCTTCCTTAGATAAATCCGGATAAATGGAATTAAACTCTTTAGCGTATTTTTTTCCCATATTGGGAGTGGCATACATTCCAACTAACAATATTTTGGTGGAAGGATATTGGGATTTAACTTGTCGAATCATTGCACGTAAATTTTCTTTTGTTACGTTAGGACTAATCCCTCGTAACATATCATTGGCACCTAGTTCTAATACAAAAACCGTTGGTTTTTCTGCCAAAACCCATTCCAATCTCCCTAGGCCTCCACTGGTTGTGTCCCCCGAAACACCAGCATTTGTCATTTGGTAGGAATAACCTTCTGCTTTGATTCTTTTGGTAAGGATATGTGGCCAAGCGTCTTCAAAATCAAGAAGTCCATACCCTGCAGTGAGTGAATCACCAAAGTAGATAATTCGTTTTGTGTCGTTGGACCTTGTCGATTCCTGTTTGTTGGGATTGGAATTGTCAGAAGAATTTCCGCAAGCAATCGTTAGAAAAAAACTAATCAATAAAAAATACCGCATCATCCATTAGATTGTTTGTATGGAAAGAAAAATCAAACATTTTTAGAGTGAGTGATTTTCTCTCCCACGAATGGATTTGGAAAAGCAGGACCACAGAGTGCAGAGAAAAAGGATATTGTTAGTAAATTTTATCTGCGTCGTAGAAAAATGAGACACCGGGCATAATATAAAACTCCGTCACAGTATGTTTGATCGAATTGGACATTTCGGCAAACCCAATGTATACACTTCTTGCGGAATAATCACTTCTTGGAACGTTCCCAATTGTATCCCCTAAATAACTATCATAGGTTCGTTTGACATCTTGGCGGATCATTCCTATGTCCAAAGTAAAACGACAATATTGAAAGGAAGATTCTAAATTGAAAATAGTTCCCTTGTCTCTGACCTTCCCACCATAAGCAGGAACCACGGCATTTAAATTGGAACTTCCGTCAGAAAATACTTCTTGGATGATTTGAGAACCTAACACAGAAAAGTTGCCTTTTCGATCTAACAACTCCAGACGAGCCCGAAGTTCCCACCAATCACGGAGTTTAAATTTAGCAAAAATTCCAGGTAAAACTCCTTTCATTGAATATTCTGCATTGGCATCCCCACCGATGGACCAAGTGGCTTTATTGGGAACGGATGCTTCAGGCCGACTTGTCGAATACGAACCATAGGATATATTATTTCGTTCCGTATAACGATGGAAATTGATGGAAGGCCCAATCATAAAAATTTTAGAAAAAGGATGTGTATAAGAAAATCGTAAGTGTTGGCTTACACCTTCAAATCGTAGCAAACGATTCCCTTCGAAGGTACTGGCCCAATAAGTATCGGTCCTTGGAGAAAAGAAGTTATTGGATGCAGGCAGGTCACGACTGTAAACACCAAGCGAAGTATCTTCTGCAAACTGCACTTCAAATTTGTTTTTATAACCGTACCGAATGTCCCAAAATTGAGAATTCACTCCCAACTCTTTGGCTGGTTTATAAGGAATCGAAAGTGGAGCCCCTGGTTCTGTGATTTGTCGAAAGAGAGAGTTTTGAAACCAAGCAGGTCCTGTTTCATTTAAAATGGCGGGTGATAATTTTCCAATCCCCCAACCACCACGAAACATCAACCTATGTTCATACACTTGGTTGAAGACATCCATACTAGTTTTGTTATCTTCTCTATCTTCCAAGGGAATAGAAGTTTTGTTTCCAACCTCTCCTCCTTCTTTTTTTGTTTCAGTTGAGTTCACTTCTTTAGAAGTTTCTTCTGCAAACAAAGGGAATAATATTCCCAAAAGGAAAATCAAAAATAAGAGAGAGTGTAAGGATGTAAAAAAACGATTCCAGAAATTAATAAACAATGCGAACCGTCCCTACGTAAACCTCTGTTCTACGGTTTTTCTTTTCCGCAAGCATTGTATCGACTATTTTTTGTAAATCAGCGAAACCATCCACTTCCTTAAAACGTTCTTCAACAATTCTGTGAATGAGTTTTAATTCAAGTTTTACGGATTGAGAACGTTCCTTACTTAACTTAAGGTTCATTGAGAATGCACCCACACTATCCGTGTGTCCACCAATTCGACAATTGGTTTCAGGGTATGCTTCCATAGCGTCCCCAACTTTAGCGATGAGTTCTTTTGCTTTTGGAGTGAGAGTTGATTTTCCAGATGGGAAAGCTACGTCCCCATCGATCACAATTAAAAGTTCTCGTAACCTTTTTTCATCATCTTCAATGCGTTTGAGTTCGACCCCTTTTCCAACAAGACTTCCTCCAACTTCTTCAAATGGAGTTCCAGAGTGTTCAAAATCACTGCGAAGACCTTTATACAATTTCTCCAAATATTCCGAAGTTCCCAGTTTATCCAAAGAACCTACTGGTAAACTTCCCAAATAGTCGCCGGCTTTCTCTTCTTTAGGAGTGACACATCCGCAGAATTTTTGAAAAGCAACTGAATCCTTCCATTCTTGTTTTACAATACTATTGCAATTGATAACAAATAACAAAAGGAAGGTGGAATGTATTATGATTGATAAGTATATTCTTTTACGCATAAAAGCCAACAGTCCTTATCTTGAGAAGTGACTGGGAAAATCAAATGAAAATTAGTTCAGCTAAAATTAACAGATTTAGAAATAAAAAGGAAAATCATTCTACCATAAAGTTGACACATACATTAGGAGTTCACACTAGAATCTCCCCTCAGATTCCACTACAAACTGCTTGTTTTTTCACCACCAACTAACGCACATATGGAGACCGACTCAAAATAAATTTCAAATTGGATTTTCGTTGCTCCGATCTGATTGGTGAAAACAATTGGACAAGCTAAAGACGCTGGAACCTGGAAATGATTATGAACTTTTACCAAAAGATAAAATCCTCAATTTTAATTCTATTTCTCTCATTCTTCCTATTCCAAAGTTGCAGTGGACAGGTTACTGCGGGAGATACTTTCCTTTTTGGATTTAGTGAAAAGTTTGATCGGTTGCTTGGGAACGAATCAACTGTAGCTTGTTCGTCAGACGTGACAATTACAACAAAAGCAGTGTATTTGGAAGAAGACGGAGATACAACGGCGACCTTCAATGCATCTAACGATTCAGGGCTGACATTGGGTGGAGCTCAACAATGGGGATATAGCATTTTCGAAACTTGTATCTATCCTAACTCTCCATTTAGCGGGTCTTTGGAGATTCCTGTTTCAGTTACGTCAAACTATGGTTCAAGAGTTGCTTCTGTTAAATCATTCCCAGGAGCGGAAGTTGTTATCCCAACCAAACTTACGTTTACCGCAAATGGAGTGTCAGAGAGACAATGTTTTAAATTTACCGCTACCCATGATTCACTTCGGAATCCTGTTGTAGACCCCATGAAGGTAACATTGGGAACAATGATACAAAAAGATGGAAGTGGAAATGAAACTTCCGGAACGTATTCCGGAAAAGATGCCTGTGATATTTCTGTATCACTGGATGATGCGGATGGACCAGGGGTTAGAGTTTCCAATATTTCGCGAGTGATGGAAGAACCAAGTCCATCAGCGTCTGAGACTTATGGAACTTTTCAAATTAGATTACGCACTGCTCCGACTGCAAATGTAACCATGTCGATTAATGATACTTATGATGCAGTGAATGTAAATAACCGAGAAGGAAGTGCCAGCCCAAAAACTTTAACATTCACTACCGCTAACTTTGCCACACCGCAATTGGTAAGAGTGGATGCAGTAGATGATTTAGAAATTGATGGAGTCAAAGTTTATACGGTTGAAGTTGGAAGAACTTCTAGTTCAGACTCCGAGTACAATGACATCAAACCAAGAAATGTGGTCGTTTACAATCGTGATCAAAGTGTTCCCGGTTATGCATATGTGAGGTATGATGCCACTACAGGTAGCACCGGAACTGCTGGTGGTGCTATCGATCGTTTTGCTACCGATGAAAGCAATCAATTGGGAACTAAGTATTCCAACTTTCAGTTAAAATTACGAACCAAACCAACAAATAATGTTACTCTCACCTTTTCCTCGAATTGTGGGAATAAATGTAATATTTTAACACCAACGTTAACTTTCACAGCTTCGAACTGGAATAGTTACCAAACTTTCCAAGTAGAAGGTAAATCTGATTCAGCAAACTCTGGTAACGCGAATTATACAATTTCCTTCGTTGCATCTTCTGCGGATGCTACCTATAACACAACAGTTACGGAACCTACTTTTACAGTTCGTTCCTGTGATAATGATGGAACTCATTTATTACAACCATGTAATTTCTCAGGCTCTCCTTTGGCTACATCAGGCTCTAGTGACCGGCTCACTGCTACTGAAGGAGGGACTTCACATATATGGATGATTGCCCAATCGAATCCAGGGGCAGATGTCACCATTGGCCTCACAAGTACAGATACAAGCGAAGGCACAGTTCCTGCGTCTGTTACAGTGAGTAGCACCAACTATAACTTTATGGAGTTAGGTGGAACGAACCGCGTCCTTCTGACTCATGTTGATGACAATGAGGTTGATGATACAGTTAACTGGGACGTGACTACCGCTTTGTCCACAGGAGCAGTCGCATACAATCCCATTGATATTTATGCCAAAACCACAGACAATGAAGCGTATTTCTATGTCAGTAAATTGGGTTCAACAAAAGAAAATTCTTCTGCCCCAGCTGATACAGCAACAATCCATGTATGTTTGGGAGCACAAAATACGGAAACCATTACCGTCAGTGTGGCTTGTGCAACTTTCGCGGCTGGAACTGCTGCATTCGGAGAATGTGGAACTCTTTCTACTGCAACACTTACCTTTCCCGCAGGAAGTCGGGTGGATGATGCCGATGCAAGTAATGCTAATTGTGCCAATTCTGCAAGAAAACAAACTGTTACCATTCTTGGTGCCGATGATAACTTTGCTGATGGACCCCAAGACTATACAGTCAACCTTACAAAAAATGCAAATACAGATGCAGTGTATTCCAGTGGTTCGGCTACTTTATCCAACCAAACCATCACCAATAGAGACGATGAACCATTGGGCAAAAGAATATATGCTAGTGTCATAAACACTCCTGGAGAAATGACCGCCGAAGGAGTGTTTGCTGCTGACAAAACATGCAATAATAATAGGCCAAGTGGTGTGACGGGCGGAACTTTCAAAGCTTTAATTGTAAGCGATAGTGGAGCAGATACAACTGTCCAAAACAAACGGGTCCCCAATGGAATCAATTGGGTATTAACTTCAGGATATCATTATTACCGTTGTAATACTTCTGGTTATGCGAACTGTAGCGACGAACATTCTTCTTTATTTGTTGCAGATGGTTCGGCTGGATTTGATCCTACGAATCTACCTAGAGAATTTTCCACCATTGGAGATCAGTATTGGACAGGGATGACAAACACTCTCTCACCCGCCACACAAGCTAGTACACCAGCTTGTCCCGGAGATGGATTAACTTATCGACATAACTGCCACGGGTTTAACTTCCAAAATTGTCCATCTACTCCGGCTAGTTTCTTATACGGTCAATCTTGGACCATGAGTTCTGCAAATAGTATTACAAGTCAGGAAGCAATTTGCACTGGATCAAAAAAACTAATCTGCGTTGAACAATAAAGACATTCTCCTACACCACCTTTAACTTTTCTTTCAGCATCTTGGCGGCCATAGCAAAACCGCCATCAGCGCCATCTACAAAATGAACTTCTTCGGAAGAGGCAACTTTTAATACACAGGTCATAAGCGACCGATTGGAAACAAAGATTCCATAACGGATAAGACCTTCTGTTTCCAATTGGTTCAAAAAAGATACAAGAGCTTCCCTATGTTCGTGAGATCCGTCAATCACCATCTTGAGAGTGCCATCATACTTACGAAAGTCTGCAGAAAGAACTTGGTAATCTTTTAGTTTGTCCAGTGAGTAGTGACCTGACTTTAAAGGGATTCCAAACCGCATAGCAAAAGCCATCACCGTTCTTTCGATCCAAATTTTCATTAATGTTAAATAGTATCGGAAACCACTGGATGTACCCACACGAGCCAGTGCTTCATTCCGTAAATAAGAACCCGAAGCAAGTTCAATGTTGTTCACACGTAAGGGATGGTAATCACCCTCTTCTCCATATTCAGAACGAATGAAATTAAGAACACGAGTGACCGTTTTTTTACAAACTCCAAAATCTTTGTGGATGGGTTTTACAATGAGAGAAACTATCTCGCCTCTCTCACTTGGAACGTCTTGCCAACGACAAGTAAATCCTGTAAAATCTGCAGGCAAAATTTTTTCATTTTCACGAACTAAATAAGATTCATCTTTCCCTTCTTTGATCCATGTTTCCGCAAGTGGCAATGCATCACCAAAAAGTGAACATTGGACATAGTGAGCAGAGGCTCTAAACTTACTTAGGAATAATTCTGTTCCAGCGCGGTACAACTCTTGGACGGGAACAATGCCTGCACGCATTTCTAAACCAAACGCAGACCGCACTTGCGAAATGGTATCAGCAATGGCGGAACGAATCGGAAACAATAAATTGATAGGGAGTAAAAAAGTGACTCCATCCCCACCAAACACAAATGGAAAATCCATATGTCCATACACATTGGCAACAGCTATGGCGGTAAGTCCACCCGCAGTGTTGACATCTTTGTACCGACCTTCTTCAATTGCTTTTGTGGATCCAACAATATCGGTAATGAGTATAAACCAATCATCAGGAACTTTAGTTGGCATCACACCATCAAATAAATTTTTAAAATTAGAACTGGGTGTTAGGTTTTTATAAAAGTCATCCACAAAAACTCAGACGTTAGATTCTGATCCAAAGTGGAAATTTTTCTTGGTTGTCTCGGAAAAGCCATCCGTAGATCGTACCATCATAGCTTATGAACCAAGTTCTACTTCGCACATCCTTTTCCCTCTTTCTCCTTTTTGGATTTTTTGGCTCCTCTTATTGTTTTGGATTTTATTTAACCGAACTTGCTGCCAATGAACGAAAAACTTGGTTGGACACAAAGGCCTGGGCCATCACCGAAGCAATGTCTGAAGAAGAACTTGTGGGCCAAACCATTCACATCGCCATCCCACAAAAGACAGTGGATGCTGTGGCTTTGGAAGAAATTGCGGCAACCAAACCTGGTGGGATCATTCTCTTCGGAAAGAATTTAGGCAAAAAAGAAGAAATCCTCTCTCTCACTCGTGGATTACAAATCGCAGCCAAAGACCAAGGCCTTCCTCCTTTTTTTATTTCTACAGACCAAGAAGGAGGCCGAGTTTTCCGTGTCCAAGATGGAATCACACCATATCCAGGTGCCATGGCAGTTGGCCAAACAGGAAGTACGGAATGGGGTGAAGTGGTTGGTTTTGTCACTTCCTATGAACTTCGTAACCTCGGGCTTAATTTTCTTTTTGCACCTGTTCTCGATATCAATAACAATCCACTAAACCCTGTAATCAACACACGTTCGTTTGGTTCTGATTCCAAACGAGTATCTGATGTTGCTGTTGCATATGAAAGAGGAGCACGAGCTGGTGGATGTTTGCCAGTCATCAAACACTTCCCTGGTCATGGTGATACCACTGTTGATAGCCACTTGGGCCTACCCATCATTAACAAAAGTTTAGCGGAGCTTGAATCATTGGAACTAGTTCCTTTCAAACGTTCCATCGAAGGGGGAGCAGAAGCAGTAATGTCTGCACATATTGTGTATCCCAAAATTGATCCAAAGTTTCCGGCAACTCTTTCCAAAACTATTTTAACAGATGTTCTGCGAAAAAAACTAAACTTTGATGGAATCATCATCACCGATGCAATGGAGATGCACGCTATTTCCAAAAATTACGAAAAAGACAGACCTGGAGTCCTTACTATCCTTGCCGGAGCCAATATTGTCCTCTTAACAAGTTGGGGAGAAACAGCAAGAAGGTTCAAAGCCCAATTAACCGATGCCTACAAAAACGGTGAGTTTCGATATGTAGACAAAGAAGGAAAGGAACAAGATAAACTAAAAGATGCGGTCCAAAAACAAATCCGCAAAAAATTAGAACTTGGTCTTTATGATGAAAATTCCATCTTACCTACTGTCTACGATGACAACCCAAAACAAAAAGAATTCCTCACCCACTGGAACGAGGAAAGAAACAAACGATATACAAAGTTAAACGAATCCAAAAATTTTGTAAAAGAAATCAACGAAGACTCCATTCGTGCTTACCCAAAATCTGTCCAAACTTCTGGAATCATACCAACAGAAACTTTATCGTTTGTAAAAAACAATCGTTTGAAAGAAACTCTCAAATCAAAAAAAATAAACACAGTTGCTTTCAAAACCTTCCAGACCCAAATAAAAGATAAATCCATCACTACTTATCTATTTGATTCGACTTCCGAAAACGAAATTCTATCGATTGTTACCTTAGCAAAAAAATACCCTAACAAACGATTTATCATCTTACATGGGGGAACTCCGTTTATCAAATTACCGGAACATCCAAATTTACAATATTTACTTTCTTTTTCCTTAACCCAAGGATCTTGGGAAGCATTTGGCGAAAAACTCACTTCTGGAAAAGAAATTCCAAAAGTGGATTTGATTTTATTACCCAAGGGATCAAAGACACCATCAAAAGGTGCCTTTCCCGAAAGGTTATAGTTCTTAAGACAATACTTCTCTGATACCACCTCGTTTGCGGATTTCTTCATACAAAGTTTTCCGCACAGTTTCATCAGCATCCACATAACGAAGAAGATACAAATCAGACTTTTGTTTGGTGGGCATCATCTTTGCTCGGATATGAAACATTGGTCCGTTATCAAAACCAAAACTCACTTCCCAAAGATCTTGTTGTTTCCAAATTTCTGGTGAAATTTCTACAGGAAACGTAAACAAAATCCCTCGATCAGAAAGTCTTTCCGAAAGAGTGATAAAAGGCCTAGGTGTTTCTTTTATATCGAAACGTTTTTCGTTATGTTCTTTTTGGTCTTTGGCAATTCGTTTCAAAACTTCCAATTGTTTATCAATATTTTCTTCTGTTAACAAAAGTTTATTTTTATCCAATTCCAAAACTTGTTTTTTTTCATCAGGTGGGGGCCAAGGGGCAACAGTGATGGAAAGTCTGTCTGTTAACATCAAATGTGACTCACCCTTTCTTTCAATTTTTCCATTAAAATGAAAGATCATCCCACTTTCATTGGTTCGCATCACCTTCCCTTCCAACAGATAACCACCGCTACTTGGTCTAAACACATAAAGTTTTGCTTCTTTACCTGGGACTAACAAATCCTTAGAAAGTCCCTTCATGGAAAGAAGGAGTTCATCCGTAGTTTTTTGCATGACATAGGTAAGTTCTTCTCTGCCATCAGCCTCTAATGCAGCCACTTCCCCTACTGTTAGTTCATTCAAGGAAAGAATTTCTTTTTTGAATTCAACCCCTGAGCGGAATAATTTATCAAAAAGATCTACTTCTTTCTCAGTGGTATTGGCATTGGATTTTAAAAAGTACCGATAGAGTGCATTTTTTAATTTGTTTCTGTTTTCAGGCAGAAGATAAATCTCACGTTCATCTTCATTTAGGTGATCATAAAATGCATGGAGGATGTTCAACTCCACTTGGTTGCATTTTCTTGCCACGGCATATCGTTGGAACTCAACCCAATGGTTGACAACACTGGTTTGTTTGTTTTGCAAATAATTCATCACCTTCACGTAAATAAAGGCGGCAACACCCATTAAAAAGATGTAAAAGAGGTAGATCGTATCAAATTTGGGAAAAATCCAAACGACTTGTGCTATAAAATTCATAATTTACTTTTCCTCATATCCGTATTGTGTCGAATGGAAGCAAGGTGAGTTCATCCTACTTCAAAATTATCGGCAAAAATCCTCTCAACGGGACAGTAGTTCCCCAAGGAAATAAAAACGAAGCACTCCCGCTTCTGGGGGCCCTCCTCCTTTGGGAAGGAGATGTCATTCTGGACAACTTACCGGAAATTGCCGATGTCCTGAAACTCATGGAAGTCCTCCGCCAAATTGGAGTGGAAATCACTGCCCTTGATTCAAAAGGATCATACCTCTTTCAGAAAAAAAATCCAGTGAAATCGGACCTTCCCTATGAACTTTGTTCGCAACTGCGAGGTGCAGTCACTCTTGCGGGCCCAATCCTTGCTCGCACAGGGAGAGTTTTCCTTCCCAAACCCGGGGGCGACAAAATTGGGCGCCGTCGTATGGACACCCACTTACTTGCCTTAGAAGCACTTGGTGCCAAAATTGAAGTTTTCCCAGATGGATATATGATCACAGCTGATCGTTTGGTGGGAAAAGACATCTTACTGGATGAGGCATCTGTCACTGCTACGGAAAATGCTGTGATGGCTGCTGTTTACGCAGAGGGCCTAACAACGATTCGTAATGCTGCTTCTGAACCTCATGTCCAAGGCCTTTGTCGGTTTTTAATTGCTGCTGGTGCCAAAATTGAAGGTGTAGGGACAAACCACCTAACCATCACAGGTGTAAGTTCTCTCCAGTCTCCTGCCGGTGGACTCCGACACAGGATTGGATCGGACTATTTAGAAATTGGTTCTTTTATCAGCCTTGCTGCTGTAACAGGTGGTGAAATCCACATCACTGATGTTAATTTAGAAGACATTCGAATGATCCGAATGGTCTATTCTCGTTTGGGAATAGAAGTAAGGCCTACAGAAAACGGAATCCTTGTTCCTTCCGATCAAAAAATGGAAATCATTCCTGATTACCACGGTGCCACACCCAAAATTGATGATGCACCTTGGCCTGGATTTCCAGCTGACATGACTTCGGTGGCTCTTGTCACAGCCACACAATGTAAGGGAACTGTCCTCATCCACGAAAAACTTTTTGAATCCAGACTCTTCTTTGTAGACAATATCATCGCCATGGGTGCACAAATCATTCTCTGTGATCCGCACCGAGCCATTGTGATTGGAGCCAATCGTTTGTACGGCCAAAGAGTGGCAAGTCCTGATATCCGAGCTGGGATGGCAATGATCATTGCTGCCCTTTGTGCAGAAGGACAAAGTGAAATTCATAACATTGTTCAAATTGATAGAGGTTTTGAATCGATTGATACCCGTTTACGTTCATTGGGAGCTCAAATCGAAAGAGTTTCTGATTAAATGAAACGAAAGGATCTTTTCCGCGAAGGTTTTAAATCTGTTTTCCAGTTTACCTTCACCAAAGCGGACGAAATTACCGAAGCCATCAAAGAAGTTTGGGAGGATGAAAAAACTCCCAAGGGAAAATCCTCTAAGAGTTCCCAAAGACTATCTGACAAACGAAAGTCGACACCGAAACCAACAACTGTCCGGAAACGAAAGACAAAAATGTTCCAGACACTTGCCCTGCCTCCAGGAGCATCTCTTGATTTTTTTTCCCTTTGTACTGGTTGTAATGAATGTATTTTTGCCTGTCCTTATGCCGTCTTATTCCCTGTTACAGTACAAGAATCGGAAAAGTCCTATCCTCATTTTGATCCCAATGCAAAAGCCTGTCATATGTGTTCCGACTGGCCCTGTATTAGTGTTTGTCCTGAGGAGGCTCTCCTGCCGTACAATTTGTCCGGTGAAAAACCAAATTTCGGTAAGGCGAAGGCCATCACAGAACATTGTATTAACGAAAAAACTGGTGAATCCACTTGTGATGTTTGTTTAACTACATGTCCTATTGAAAAAACAGTCAAATTTAAAGGGAATTTGCCGAGTTTTGTATCATCATCTTGTACAGGTTGTGGGCTATGTGTTGAATCTTGCCCCAGTTTTCCTAAAGCCATTCAAATCAAATTTAAAAAATAATAACGATCGCCTATCAATCGTTTTAGAAAAATAAAACACCGCAAAACATCAAAAAATTGTTATTCGATGAGAAAAATATCTTGAATTTTTCAGAGAGGAGAGAGATACCCTTGTTAGGGCAAGGGAATTTCCCTCGTCAAAAAAAAGATAAAATCTAGATTTAAAGGAAAAAGAAAGCTATGGAACCACAAAAAGTAGGCCCAGGACAAATCGACAAAATTGCAGAGGATTTGAAAAAAGATCCTGAAAAATCCATTGGAAATTACCTTTTCAAGGGTTTCAGAATTCAAATTTCTAAATACAAAGCTTCAGGCGCAGAAAGAGTACAACAACTCTACAAAAGAAGAAGAGCGCAAGGTCTTTGCATCGTTTGTGGAACCAAAGTAACGCGTAAAAACCCTGTAACAGGAATCCTTTACAGACTTTGTGACACTCACAGAGCAGAAATTGACCAAAAAAACAAAGAAAAAGCAAAAGCAAAAAAAGGAAAATAAACCTTTCGCCGCATTTTTCTAACTAAGAGGGGACTTTGGTCCCCTTTTTTGTTTACAGACCATTTCTGCCCTTTATCTTTTTTGTCATGAAGTTCCTCCTCCCAGTTTTAGCCCTAACCCTAATTGGATGTTCTCAAATGGTCTGGCGCCAAGCACAATTGGCAGAAGAAGTCTCTCCTAGCAACGATCCAAACACAAACTTAGTTCTCACCGTCACATACGAAGAGAAAGATTCTTGGAATCCTTTAAACGGAACCACTGACAAACGAAATTACAAAAGTAAAATCAAATTGGTAAAAAACACGGCTACTGGTGGGAAAACCATAAAAGAATGGGACTTACCTTCTTGGTCCCTAGGCGATGGAATTTTTTATCACACAGGCTCTTCCACTTTATTTGTGTTATATGGAAAAGATGATGAGTATGGAACCTTAAACCAAACTCTATCGCTTTATCCAGAAACTGGTGGTGCCTTTTCCTATCCTGCCTCTCCGGAAAAACGAATCATTTTCCAAATGGCACCTTCCCCTAACGGCAACTTGGTGGCCCTTGTGACAGCAAGTCCCACAAACGAAGGTGAGTTTTCCGAATTTGAACTCAACATCATCCAACTCTCAGATAAAAAAATCCAAAGTTTTCCTATCAACTTCTGGACCGCCCTCCCTCTCTACGGAATTCGTTGGGGAGAAGATGGAAAAAAACTCTATCTCCGAACCCCTGACCGAATCCTTCTCTGGACCGGATCTGCCATTGAAGAAACCAAATCTTTCCCTGACTGTTTTACAGTTTCCACAAACTTTGGCAAGTGGGCCTATGAATCAGCAAGCCTAGGCGAAGGTGGAAATGTCATCTTGGGCAAAAAATTACCCACACCTCGCCAAATCTCCAATATCGACCAAATCAAACTCTGTCGCTAGATCCGAAAGGATCTAGACCCTTCCTTCGCCCAAATGAAAACCCAAGGCTCCTAGTCCCCAAGGAGCTTTGGTTGGTGCCTTTCTGAAATCAGAAGACGAATTGGCCCAAACCTTTTCCCCCTTCTCAATTCGCTTGATTTAATTATGTCACATGATTGGATGAGTGAAAAGCCCCCATGATCGAAAAGAAATTTACGGAACATATCGATGCCATTTCGAAATACCTGAATGTCGTCGAAAAAATTGAACCCATTCGCAAAAGTGGGGTCGTTGTATCCGTGGTGGGCAATGTCATTTATTCGCAAGGTCCCCCCGATTCCAAGGTTGGTGAGATTTTAGAAGTCGAACGTGGTTCGGACAAAGGATATCTCCCTTGCGTCCTTGTTGGATTTAAAGACCACCTTTACACCTTGATGCCGCTAGGTGATACGCAAGAAATTTTTCCTCATGCATTTGTATTTTCATCTGGAAGGCAAATCACTCTCAATGCTGGTCCTGAACTTTTAGGACGTGTGTTAAATGGTCTTGGCAAACCCATCGATAGCAAAGGAATCCTCATCACTAAAGAAGAAAGAGCATCGGAACCAAGATTCCTAAATCCATTGGATCGTCCCCCCATCACTGAAATTTTAGAAACAGGAGTCAGGGCCATTGACGGTATGCTCACTGTAGGCCGTGGGCAAAGGATTGGAATTTTTTCCGGTTCAGGTGTGGGTAAATCGAGTTTACTAGGGATGATCGCTCGTTATACGAATGCAGATGTAAACGTAGTGGCGTTGATTGGAGAAAGGGGTCGAGAGGTGAATGAGTTCTTACATGTAGAACTTGGAAAGGAAGCCCTCGCAAGATCCGTTGTTTTTGTTGCAACTTCAGATTCTTCTAAAATGGAACAAGTAAGTTGTGCTAACTTAGCATGTTCAGCCGCTGAATATTTTCGTGAAAAAGGAATGTCTGTCAATTTGTATATGGACTCTCTCACACGTTATGCGGAAGCACTCAGAGAACTTTCCATCGGAGAACCTGTTGTGACCAAAGGTTATGCATCCAGCGTATTTACCAAAATGGCAAAACTTGTAGAAAGGGCGGGGACATCGCATAACGGCGGCTCTATTACTGGTTTTTATACTGTTTTGACTGATGCAGAAGATGATATGGATGATATTGTCGCAGATAAAGTCCGTGGATTTATTGACGGACATATTGTACTCACACGTAAATTAGCAGAACAAAGTCATTATCCGGCCATTGATGTTCCTGCTTCATTATCTCGTCTTATGCAAAAGATTGTGAACGAAGACCATTACATGCGTTCTTCCATTGTTCGTGAACTCATCTCAAAATATAAAAATTCTGAAGATATCATTTTGCTCAATGCTTATGTCCGTGGAGCCGACGAAAAAGTGGACATGGCGATTGATAAAAAATCACAAATTGATGATTATTTAAGGCAAAGGATTGAGGAAAAATCGACTTACAACGATGCAACCAATCGACTGGCAAAAATTCTACAATCAACTATTCGCACAGAAGACGATTTTTAGATCATTCAATTTCCAAAATTACTAAAGTCACATCATCATCAGGAGAACGATTCCCGGTGAATTCTTTAATTCTTTCAAGTAACAAACGTTTGGATTCTGCAATCGGATAACCACTGTATCTTTGTACGATACTTTCCCAATTTTCCTGACCGATCATTTCTTTGTCTGCATTGGTCGCTTCTGTAATTCCATCTGTATACAAAACAATCCGATCTCCAGCTTTCAAAGAAAGACGATCTTCTTGGATGTCTAACTCGGGAATCCATCCAATCAGTTTTCCTTGGGGAAGACTGAGTTTCGGTTTAGACTCTCCTTTTCGATTGATGATGAGTGGAGGATGGCCACAACGAGCATGGACCATTTCTTTTGTTTCGAGATTGATGTAAATATAGGAAGCAGTGACAAAAGCTCCTTTCATTTTTCCAAGTAAGGTGGAATTGATTTGAGTCATTAGTCCGGCTGGTTCTCTTGATAACCTAACTTGTGTAGAAAAAGCAATCTTCAACATAGCTGAGATGAGAGCCGCTGGAATTCCATGTCCCGAAACGTCAGCAATCAAAACACCAAGTTCCGTATCGGAAATGGCATGAAAGTCAAAAAAATCTCCACCAACACTTTCCATTGGTTCATAATAGAATTCTGTTTTGATCCCAAGAATATTAGGCGCTTCTTCAGGTAAGATGGAACTTTGGAGTTTCCGAGCAAGGCCTAACTCATTTTGGAAGGCAATGAATTTGTTTTGTTCTTCTACTGCTTTTTTGAGAGTGATTAAGTTCTTGGCCCTAGAGATTAACTCCCGTTTGTCAAAAGGTTTTGCTAAATAATCATTACCACCAGCTTCCAAAGAAGCAATGATATCGGTAATCTGGTTTTTAGCAGTTAAAAATAAAATCGGGAGTTGGTATAATGAATACGACTCACGTAGAACCGTACAAACATCGTATCCACTCATACCAGGCATCATAATATCAAGTAACATCAGTTCAAATGGTCCGTCATCCCGAACCATCCGAATGGCATCTCCTCCATTCGAAGCCTCGTGTACATCACAACCAATGAGAGTTAGATGGTTCTTTAGAACTTGTCGATTGATAGGTTCATCATCCACAACGAGTACTTTGATTTTTTCACCATCGTATTCTTCAGTTGTTTCTTCAATCGGTTCAAATTCAGGAGACTCACCTCCAAACCATAAATCGGATTTATTTACGGGAGGTTTTTCCATTGGGATCTCCCCTTCCCTTGCCAAAGGAAGTGTAAACCGAAACACAGAACCTTCCCCTTCTACCGATTCAACCCAAATGGTTCCACCATGCAATTCTACTAGTCGTTTGGTAATGGCAAGACCAAGACCTGTGCCACCAAACTTCCGTGTGGTGGAAGCATCTCCTTGTTCGAAGGATTTAAATATATCTGCAAATTTTTGTTTTGGAATACCGATCCCTGTGTCTTTAATTGAAAGAACAAGCATCCTTTCCATAATTTCGGCAGATACATCAATCCTACCTTTTTCAGTAAATTTGATCGCATTCCCAATCAAATTAAATAGGATTTGTTGGAGTCTTGCCTCATCACCTAAAATCGGTGGGAAATCCATAGGCACATGATTGCGAACTGTGAGATTTTTTGTTACATAAAGTGGACGAGAAATCACAAGGACCAAATCACAAATTTGATGCAGGTCAATTGCCTTTAGATCCAAATCCAAATCTCTATTTTTCATTTTGGAAAAGTCCAAAATATCGTCCACAAGAGAAGACAATCGTTTCCCCGAACTCACGATCATCCCTAAATTCTGCCTTTGTTCTTGGTTGAGTTTCCCACCTATTCCATCAAACATTGATTCGGCGATTCCAATGATCCCATTGAGAGGTGTTTTTAGTTCATGTGATGTATTCGCAAGAAATTCATCTTTTAATTTATCTAAAACAAGAAGTCTTTTCGACAAAGATTCTACGTCGGAAAATGCACGACTAAACCTTCTAGATAAAGTAAGGGACTGCACCAGAATAAATACAAAAATTCCAATCGGGATTGCTTCAATCGTATAAACAACTTGGTAGGCATTGAGTAAGTCAATAAAGGCTGCAATTGCTACGGATATAATTCCAATGGCAAATAAAAGGCTACTTTCTTTTCGATTTATGACAGCCCGGAACACACCTTGTAATATTAAAAGGACCCCGGAAAGAAATACTATTTGAAAATAACCATTTAACTTTGTATATATGGGAGTGGGTAATACCAACAAAAAACTAATAAAAATTAAAGTAGGAATTAAGAGAATGCGGTCCATCAAACGTGGGTAATATTTGGGATAAAACTCACGAAAAAAGGCGAAAAAAAGATATGGTGATAAATAGAAGGTTAGATATTCAAGCCTGAGACAAAAATTCCAACTGATACAAGGTGATAATTCATTGAACCCAAATCTTTCTCCAGTAAACAAAGTTCTTAAGGATAATAAAAGGGCCGCAAAACCAAATAATAAATTTCCTTTATCGGAACGTCGAAAATAAAACAAACCGAAATGGTATAATGCAATAATAAACACTGCTCCCGCTAAAAATAAAGAAGATGCAAGGTCCTTTTCATTTGCTTTAAAAAGTTTATTCCATTCGCCAACATAAGGTGGCTCCCACATTCCGCCTTTGTCATGATGAAAATTAGAAATCTCCACCAAAAGTTCGTTAGGTCCTTCTTTCCAAGGTAATGGGTAAAACTGGAATTGATAGGAAGGTTCCGACTCTTCCGGATTTTTCGAAACCACTCCAGAAGAACCAAGGAGTTTTCCATTCCAATACACTCGGGAAGCGGTCGCCATATCCACAAGTTTGATCCCATACACTATGTCCGGACTAGTTCCTTCCGGTGGCTCTAAAACCAAACGGTAAGTTCCAAACCCATTCCCTGAACCAAGAGCGGAATTCCAAATCCCGGGAACCTGAAGTTTGAGATTTGTTTGGGGGAGTTCTTTTGATTCTGAAAGGAAAATATGAGGATAAAAATCCCATTCCCCTTCCAAATGAACTGGATTTCCCTGGCTTTTTTTCACAATCTCTGCCGGGGGAGATGCAACCAAAGGTCCAAAGCTAAGGCAGAAAAGAAAACAGGCCGAAGCCAAAAGATGTAAGTATTTATAGGACAATATTGCAAGTTTTACTCATTTTTTTAAAAATACGAGTAAAAAAGAGTACAAAAATTATTCAGAACCGAAGAAATAGACAGGTGTGAAACGATTTCGTTTTAGTTTGGAGACAGTCCTCAAATTGAGGGGTTGGCGGGAAGAAGAAGAAATCCGTCGGCTATCTTTTGTTGTCTCAAAACTCAATGCGCTCATAGGGGAAAAAGATTCCAATGAACGCGAAATTGAATCTTCCTACGAAGCGATCCTTGCCTCCTCCAAAGTGGGGACAAGTCTCTCTGATTATCTTTCCATCGAACAATACATCCAAGGTCTGATGCGTCGCAACGAAGAGTTGCAGGAACGAATCACAGCACAAAACGAAGAAGTGAATTTGGTTCGTAAAGATGTGATGGTGGCACGGATGAACAAAAAGGTAATCGAGGTATTAAAAGACAAACGATTTGCCGAATGGAAGAAAAAACGAAATCGAGCAGAACGAAGAGAAGTCGAAGAATTTAACCTGCAACTAAGCAAACAATCATTATTCGATTCGACAGAAAGTTTTGGACCTTCAAAATCTAAAAAAGTGCCAAGAACTTTCAAAATTCTGAACAGAGAGGATGGAGGTGACGAACTCACATCCGACTTCAAAACTCTTCGTGATTTTTATGAAAAATATTACCTAGGACAAGGCAAATCATAATGGCAAGTGTAACCGATAGCACAAGATCGTTTTTCTTAATCGTTCTCATTTTTTTCTTAATCGCCATTGGTTTTTTTGTATTCGATTACTTTCAAGTCATCAATGCAGAAGACTATTTACCTTTCTTAAAAAAACAAGCTGGCCTTGTGAACCAAGACCTTCTTTCTCCAACCGAACTTGAAAAATTGGAAATGGAAAAAGCAAAAGAAAGACTGATTGCTGACCGCGAAGAATTGGAACAAATGAAACGGGAGTTAGAAGAAAAATCTTCTTCCCTTCACGCTGACAAAGAACGTTTGGAAGAACTGAAAGAAGGAATCCAACGAAAAGAAAAAGAAATGGCGGATAAACAAAAAAAGGACAATGCACGTGCAGAAAAAGTAAAAGTCCTTGCCAACAAAGTTGCCAACATGCCACCAGAATCAGCTAGGGATATGTTGATCAATTGGCCTGATTATGACATCATCGAAGTGTTTGAACAAATGGACCGAGATGCGGAAGAAGAAGGAAGGCAAACCATTACTACCTACTTACTCACTTTATTTCCAGCAGAAAGAAGGTCTGTGATTTCCAACAAGTGGTTGGATGCGGGAGCCAAAAATGTTCCTAATTACGGTAAAAGTATTGATGAGGATAACGACGAACCTTAAAAAAGGTGTCTAAAATTTTGAAAGTTACATCTTTTGTTTGAAAAGAAATAACAATACCGAATCAGTTTTTTAGTTTTGTTTTTTGGTTCCAAACAAGATGGATTTGACGTCTCGAATGGCGTCTTCCAATCGATCATTCACAACCACATAATCAAAGTTTGGTGCTTCATCTAATTCCCGAATTCCATTTTCAATCCGTCGTTCGATACTTGTTTGGGAATCGGTTCCTCTACGGATCAAACGTTCAATCCAAATCTCACGACTCGGTGGTTCAATGAAGATGGTAACGGACTCAGGCCGAAGGGCTTTCACTGATTTGGCACCTTGAACATCCAAATCCAAAAGAGCAACACGATGGTCACGAATGGCCGCTAAAATCGGATCCTTTGGGGTTCCATAATAATTTCCATGAACTTCCGCCCATTCATAGAATTGGCCAGCTGCAATTCGTTTTTGAAATTCTTTGGTCGATAAAAAATAGTAAGATTGGCCTTCCACATCTCCTGGCCTTGGTTCCCTTGTGGTACAAGAAACAGAAAAATAGAAATCAGGAAATTCTTTGAGGAGAGCAGCAATGATGGTAGACTTTCCACCTCCAGCTACGGAAGAGATAATATACAAATTAGGACGAACGTTCAATCTTCTTGTTCCTCCTCTCCCTCACCGATATGGTTGTCACCTGATTCTAGTCTTTTGGACAAACTTTCGGGGCGAATGGCTGAGAGAAGGATATGGCCGGAGTCCAAAACAAGGACGGAACGGGTTTTTCTTCCACTCGTAGCATCGATGAGCCGACTTTCCGATTTTGCCTCAGAGCGCAATCGTTTGGCACCTGCCGAATCCGCCTGAAGGATCGTGAGAATTTTCGATACAAATACTACATTAGAAAAACCAACATTGAGTATCGGAAACGAAGACATGGAAACATACTTTTAGATTCTTCTAGATCGATCAAGTCGAATCGTTTCTATTAAATGAATTTCATGAATGCCGATATTCATGGCTTCTGAAATTTCATCATGTTTGTATCCCTTTTTGATCAGATGAACCACTTTATCAATCTTTGTTGCAGAGGAGGTGAGTTCTTCCAAAGCCGATTCAATCGAAAGATCCACTTTATCTAAATTCATTTTTTGATAAGAGGCAAAGGCTGGGTCATTTGCTTTTGATACTTCGTTTAAAAATTCTCTTTTTTTCTGACCTTGGGTGAGTTCGTTTCGAATTAAGTCTGTTGGTTTTTCTTCTGCAAATGGATTTCCACCTACCGTATAATTCATCTTAGGTTGGAACGTTGGGACTTCTAAATTATCTATTGCTTCTGCCGAAGGAGAATTCACAGCTTCCATTCCAAAAATTCCTTTGACTGCTTTCCCTAATTTTCCAAAGGCTTGGTTCACAGCCCCTTCTGTTGTTTCCACATCATCACTTGGAACGGGAATTTGGTTGGATTGGTAAATTTTTCCTATTCCTGTTCTTTGTTCTTTGATATCTAGAGTTGTTTCTTCTTCCAGTGTAGATTCAGGAACTAACTCTGATTTCATGGAAAGTCCCGTTGATTGGTAATGTTTGAATTCTTTTACCAATACCTCTCCCTTTTCCATCATAGAACGCAGAGCCACCATTTTGGATTCGATAACAGCAACGGTTGCATCCAGTTCACGGATGGTTTCTGCCGTGGCCATATCAATAGCGCGGTTTAGTTTTTTATCGTAATATTCCGAGACTGCTTTTTGAACTTTTGCAGAAATGAAGACATACATCATCCCACAAAATAGTAGATTGATTAAAACGAGAGAAAAGAGTTCCATGTCGCTCTCCTGCAGAACATTTCCAACAACATTCCAGAGTGAGTGCTTTAAGCTTTTAAATCAAAACGAGATCCCCTTTCCAAATTAGGACGATCATAAATGATTCCTTCTTTGGAATAAGCGTGAACCGAATTTTCTTTGTCTTGTTTCGGTTTCGCCGCTGAACCCTGGTTACCTGACTTTGCCTCAGGAACCGTTTGGGCTCTATTTTGGGTTTGGATCACAACCTTTTGCAATTCCACCACCTGGTTTTGGTGGGTAAAAGGATTCTCTGCCTGGGCCCTACGTGCAAAATCGTAGTGGTGGGCGATACTCGCGAAGTTTTCGTTTAGAATCATCGGGAACCCTCTTAATTCTTAGACTTACCACGCCCTCTCTTTTTTCTCCAGTCATTTTTCGTTTCGTCCGGATCTTCGTAAGGCGCACTACGGACCTGGGACTCTTCTTCGTAGAAAGTTTTGGCCTTGGTCTCGTGGCGGAGTTTGAACTCTGCGTTGCGGATGCGGATGGTGACTCCTGGGAAAATGGTCTTCTCGACCGAAATACGGCCATTAGCAGCCTGCTCGTCCATGTACTCGGTGAGGGTTTGGATGTCCTTTCCAGCCTCAGCGATCCGTTTCTCCAGCTTTTTGGTCCCAGCCTCTAATTTCTGCAAATGGGCGTCTTGTTCGGAAGTAAAACTGGCCGGGTCCGCTTCTTTTCTCGCTTTGAGAGTGCGCATGGTCTTTGTCAGCTGGTCCAACTTATCCTGGTTCTCGTTTCGTTTTTCTTCGTATTCCTGGATCTGCTTTAAGATCTTGGGGTTGTTCCCCACAATGAGGTCAGTCTGCGGATTGGCTTGGGATCCGATGATTTTGGCAGAGATCAGTTGGGCTGCTTGGATGGTTCCTCCCACAATCTGGCCACGTTTTCCTTTACAGGAGATTTTCCCCCCTGCCATCAAATGAGAATGTAAAATTCCTTCTTGGACAATGATGTCTTTTTCTGTGATGCAAGTAGCGTTCTGGATGAATTTCGCAACAATGTTTCCGCCTGTGGATTCCACTCTTGCTTCTTCTCTTCCCGTTACCCCTTGGCGCACAATGATATCACCATCGGCTTCGACGATGGCTTTTTGGACCGTTCCATAAATTTCAATATTCCCGGCCGCTTTGACAGAATAGTTATCTTCCACGTTACCTGTGATGATGATAGAACCAAGGAAGGTAACATTTCCAGTACGAACTCCCACGTCTCCATTGATTCGGTAAACAGTTTCCACAGAAAGCCGGCCGGCAGCATATAACACCTGTCCGTTGACCTCTGCAGTGAGACGCATTTTGTCTTCCGACAAGATGGTTCCTTTTCCTTGTTTGAGTTCGGTATCCAAACCATCTTTGGCAGGTAAAACCATTCCAAATAAATTACGACCAAACTTCCCTTTTTCTGCAGGAAGCTTTTCGGCTAACAATTGTCCCACGACAACGTTTTCAATCATATCTAAATCTTTGTAATCGACTCGACCTGATTGATCTTCCTTGAAGTTGATTTTCTTTTCTGTGCGAACATAGTATTTGATTTCCGCATTTTTACCATTTACAGGAAAATCACCTTCAGCCCCAATGAAAGGTTTGTTCACAACATCTTCATCTAGATTTTTACGAATTTCATCTTCTTTCAGTCCAAACGCAACTCCCATTCCTTTGAGAGCCGCAACAATGTCAGAGACTTCTAAATCACGTCCACCAGGCCTTGGTGGAAACACAGTTACAAAAGCTCGCATATTTTCTTGAGCGATTTCTACGTTGCAACTGGAATCGTTTCCGGCCTTTGGTTTTTGATTGGAGATAAGAGCAGGTTCCCCTTTTTTTTCTTTCAGGATTTTATTGATCAATGTTTGGTCAACACCGGCAATTCCACGAAAGGAAAGTCTTTTGGAAACATCTGCTATTGTCATTTCCAGCCCTTCCCCAGTAGGAGGATAAACCGTTAAAAATACGCCAGTTCTATATATTTTTACTGTGACTCGACCATCTTTATTTTTAGGGGTCACAAGTTCTTTTAAGTCTTTGGATACTAATTTCCCACTACCACCCGTTAGATGTTCATCAAGTAGACTTAATTCATCTAATAATAAATCATCAGGAATGATGGAGGCTCGGATATGATATGGTTCAGAAAAGAAAAGGGATTTTTTTCCTCTTTTTAAAACTGTATAATCAATTTCGTGAACCTTACGACCCAAGTGCTGCGATGCAATTGCTAGACACTCTTCGATGGTATCAGCAATGACTTCTACTTGTTCTTTTTCCTTACGGTCGAACTCTTTCAGTTCCTCTGTAAGAAATTCAGAGAGAGACATATCTGTTTACCTTTTCTGGATCGCGGATTTTACTTTGGAGAGTTTGCTACGAAGCCTTGCGACTGCTTTTGTATGAAGTTGGGAAATTCTTGATTCCGTAACTTCTAAAACCTCACCGATTTCTTTGAGAGTGAGGTCTTCATAATAATAGAGTACAATGACTTTCTTTTCTTTTTCCGGAAGTGATTGAATGGCTTCTACAATTACGTTTTTGATTTCTTCTTTTTCGATGATATTGTCCGGGTTCATATTCATCGGAGACTCGAGAGTTTCCATAAAGGAAACTTCATCGTTCTCATCACCGAGAAACCAAATATCATTGAGAGATACAAGAGAGGTTCCAGAAAGTTTTGCTAGGAGAGAATTGTATTCTTCCATGGAGACGCCGAGTTCTTTTGCGATCTCTTCATCATCCACTTTTTTGCCTTCCTTGTTTTCAAGCATGGCAATGATGTTTTCTAGTTGTTTTGCTTTTTGACGAATGGAACGAGGGATCCAATCCACACTTCGGAGTTCGTCAAAGATGGACCCACGGATACGGGTCATCGCATAAGTTTTGAATTTAATTTCTCTGGAAGGGTCAAATTTTTCAATGGCATCTAACAGACCAAAGACGCCATAACTGACGAGGTCTTCAAACTCAACATTTTGAGGCATACCAATGGCAATTCGCCCTGCCACGTGTTTGACGAGAGGTGAATATTTTTCAACAAGGTAACTTCGGATCTCCGCATCCTTAGTGACACGGTATTTTTTCCAAAGATCTGTCTCATCAAACTGATTGTATTTGTCTAGCAATCTTGACATAGGGAACCGAAGTACGGAATCTCTTTACTTTATAGAAAAAATCGTAAAGAAGAGGAAATTACAAGAGGATTTTTTCTTATGTCCTCTAAAAACAGTAATTTTTCAACCCTCTTGGGTATCATCCTTCGCCATCATGGTGCGAATGGCCTCCGCCATGAGTTTTGGCTCGTTTTTGATCGCAATTTTGTCCACGATGATGTGATCTCCGAATTTTCCAGACTTGGCCATTGCAAGTTTTGCATCCATAGCCGCATCCCCAACCTGTTGGACTCCAAAGTCATCTGAGCCCATCGATTCAGAACGAGAAGATTCGATCCCACCATGCTCGTGGTCTAGGTCATCTGAGTGGCTTTCCCCACCAAATCCTCCTATGGAGAAGGCAGAAAGGAACTCTAAAAATTCAGGGACTTTCTTTTGTAAGATGCTGAAAACTCCAAATCCCAAACCACCAAAGGCAAACGTGGAGATAAGAGAGACAAAGAAGATATAACCGAGACGATTCCCGACAAGAAACCCACAAACAGAACTGATGATGGCTCCGAGAATCGCAAATCCCAGTACAAATCCGATGAGCACTTAGTTGTCTTCCTCCATCTTCTCATCCATTTCCTTTTCTTTGAAATCAACAAAGCTAAAGAATTTTTTGAAGAACCCTGTGAGTCCTTCTTCATCGGAAAACCCACCTTCGGTTTGTAAGAGGGTGTGAGTGACTCGTGTCAGACAAGCTGCTGCTTTAGAGCGAGGAGCTCCGATAATGAATGGTTTTTGTTCCCGGATCGATTTTTCTACTTCTTCATCTTGGAAGATAAATCCCAAGTTTTCCACTTGCACTTCTAAAAATTGACCAGAGATATCAATGACACGGTCGGCAACTTTTTTCCCTTCTATCGCAGAACGAACCCGGTTGACGATGATTTTTAGATTTTTGTCTTTGGATTGGGAAACAATGGATTTGATCAGGCCATAAGAATCGGTAATGGAAGTTGGCTCTGGGGTTGTGACCACAACCACTTCGTCTGCCGGCATCACAAGCCCAATCACATTGGCAGAAATTCCAGCACCAGTGTCAATGATCATGACATCGTAACGATCGAGCTCTGCAAATCCTTTGATTAAATTGTTTCTTTGTGTTTCGTTGAGATTGGCAAGTTGAGAATACCCAGAGGCACCAGCAATGATGTCTACCCCTTCTGGAGTGGAGATGACAATGTCTTTTAAAGACTTATGGCCTTTCACCACATGGTATAAATTGTATTTAGGAATGATGCCAAGTAGGACGTTTACGTTCGCAAGACCCAAGTCACCATCAAAAATTAAAACTTTGAGTCCTGTCTTTGCGATTGAGATGGCGAGGTTAACAGAGACAGTGCTCTTTCCCACACCACCTTTTCCAGATGCCACCGCAATGATTTTGGTTTTTTTCACTGTGTCCTGGGGTTGAACAAGTTTTAATCCAGCACCAGATTCAGTGAGCTTTCTAAGATTTGCAGCTTGGTCCATCGTTACCCCTAGGTCTTAAGGATAACGAAGCTGGTTACACGGTCTTTTCGAAGACCTCCCCCGCTATCCCTTTCAATTTTTCCGGAAAAATCACACATTCGGCAAGAAGTTTTTTCGAGGCATTTAGGATATCAAAAGGAACATCCTGGCCCACACTTAAAAATGCGAATTCCCTGTGAATAGTATCGGCCAATTCCACTACAGAACCTAAAAATTCTGCTTCATCCAGCTTAGTTAATAAAATTCTTTTATACCCGACCGATTCGTAGGCATTCGCTACTGCAAGCGCATTGTCTTTTGAGACAGTAGAGGAAAGCACTAAGACTGTTTCGATATAATCCTTTTCCCCAAAAACTTGGTAGAATTCCTGAAGTTTTTCTAGGTTTTCAGACTTCCTGTGGGAATAACCAGCTGTGTCGACAAGGATCAGTTCCGATCCATCGCGGACAATGGTCTCCTTCCATTTACGTAAATCTTTGGCTGCATAAAACGGAAGTCCCATTGCATCTGCATAAAACTTAAGTTGGTCGATGGCAGCAATCCGATAGTTGTCAGTCGTATACAGGGAAACTTTTTTACCCATGTGCAAACTGTACTTTGCTGCCAGTTTTGCAATGGATGTTGTTTTCCCTGATCCAGTCGGTCCTACAAAAAATATCACCTTTCGTTTCCCACGAGGGGTCCCACTAAACAAATCAGAGTCGATTTGGATTCTTTCCTCTAGATAGGTCACAGCCTTTTCAGTCACGTTCGCATAACGAGTGAGATCCACAGCAGATAACCTACGTTCTAAAGCTACCGCCATTTCATCTAAAAAATTGGAAGACATCCCTTCATTTAACAGACGATCAATGAGTCTTTGGATATGAGGGTGTCTTTCCGGTGGTCTTGGTTTCGATGGGGTCGCCACCTCAAGTATAGAATCTTTTGCTTCCGAAATGGATAAACCAACTGGTCTTTCTTCTTCCGCTTCAATTTCGTAAACAGGAGGATTTTGTCTACGACGGCGCTCAGAAAAAGGACGGACGGCATCGATATTTTTTTTGCGAAGATGGAGATTCCCAGCAGAAGATTGGTTCGATCCAATTCCAACAAGACTTGATTCAGGAAGGGATTCTGTTTTCTGCTTTTGTTTGATCAGTTCTTTGAGATCCTTTAACTTACGTTCAATTCTCTCTTTGGAATTTTGTTTTTCGGGAACACCTACATCAATTTCGTACATCCGTTGGGCCATAAGCCCTGTACCAAAAAGCCCACCTTCTGTGATCACCCTTTGGTCATAGAGATGTGCCTCTGGACCGTATTTCATTTTCATCTGCATGATGCAGTCTTGTAAGTCTTTGCCTCGGATTTTTACAAAATCCATAGAATATCCCCCGAACCTGGGAAAAATATGAAGAGTACCCTCCTTTTGAAAAGCCTTTTTTATGAGACATAATAAATTCAGCGAACCCAGGTTTGGGTATGGTGACCGCAGCGAATGGAACTTTGAAGCCGGGAACTTGTTTTCGGTGCGAAGGATGGATGAGGTTTGAAAATAGTAGGAAAAAGTTGGAAAGGGTAAGTGAGTTTCGAAAGAAAGGGAGGGAAAAGGGAAAGTAACTTTCTTTGGAGAGTGGGTTTCAAAGGAAAATGGTTTTAAAGGGGGGCGGGTTTTCCTGGTGCATAAGTTTGAATTTTCTTTTGGAGGAAAGCAACGAAGGGAAGTCGATTCCCTATTGGCTTTTTAGTGAGGCACTTTCTTTTGAAACTGAGTTTCGAAAGGAGTCGGATTTCCTTTGTCAGTGAATTTCCAAAGAAACCGACTGCAAAAAGTAAGTGAGTTACCTTTTACAGGAATGGTAAAAAAAGATTCAGTTTCCAATGCAACCGGGACCGAGGAAGATGGGATAGACCCCTGATGGAACCAGTCAATCCCAGAAATAATCTAAAAAACACCATCGAGTTCAAAGATGGAGTCCCCGTATCCTTGTTATTTGATGATGTATATTTTTCCAAAGACGGTGGCTTTGAAGAATCTAATTATGTATTCCTCGAAGGGAACAGAGTCACCGAGAAACTAGAAAAAACGGAAAAATCCAAATTTCGAATTGGAGAATTAGGATTTGGTTCAGGGCTCAATTTGTTCGTAACTTTAGAAATATGGAAGTCGTTAGATCACCCTAGACCGACTGAGTTCATAAGTTTAGAAGGTTACCCTTTACCAAAAGAAATTCTCCTATCGTTAAACAATAGTTATCCGGAAAAGGAATTTTGGTTTGATGAATTAATCCTATCCTATGAAAAAGCTTTGGAAATTTGGCAAATCGATAACTCTCGAAATCTCTGGACTTATACATGGGAACATTCCAATCTTCGAAGCCATTTTGATTTAAAAGTATTTTTTGGTGATATAAAATATTGCCTTCCGCAATTCCCAGAAATTGATGTTTGGTATTTGGATGGATTTTCACCAGGGAAAAATCCAGATATGTGGTCCCAAGAATCCTTAAGATTGTTAAAAACAAAGTCTATTCCAGGAACTAGTTTTGCAACATTCTCCTCGGCTGGATTTCTGAGAAGAGGTCTCGCCGAACTTGGATTTGTTGTAGAAAAGAAAAAAGGATTTGGACGCAAACGAGAAATGATTTCAGGGTATTTGGAATCAACTAAATGAACGCAAACGTGAAAAAAGCCGTAGTAGTCGGAGCTGGAATTTCAGGGGCAAGTATTTGTTTTGCATTAAAAAAAAGAAATATCCAAACCATTCTCCTCGATGCTGAATCGGGGCCGGCTCAACATGCAAGTGGAAATCCAATTGGTGTCGTATACCCCTTCCTCACAAAACACAAACTAGCCGAATCAGAATTCTCGCTTTCAGCCTTTCAATATTTTCTTTCGATTTGGGAAGATTTCCATTTAAAATCACTTGTCCCACATGTTGATGGCATTTACTTTCTAATGGACACGGATGCGGCATACGATCGTTATTCGAACGCAATTAAATCGCATCAAATTCCAGACAATGTCGCAATCGAAAAAATTGAACCATTCTCTGGTTTGCCCGCAATATTTTTCCCTAACGGAAAATCTGTTTCTCCTGTGGACCTAACAAAACAAATACTAACCATTTCCAATCCAGAAACAAAGTATTCTTGTAAATTACATAGTTGGGAAGAATCAGGAAACGAAGAGAAAGTCATTTGTCAAACTTCAGATGGAGAAATCCATTGCGACTACTTATTCCTGAGCCAAGGATACCAATTTGCAAACGATCCACATTCAAACTGGTTACCATTACAAAAGGTGAGAGGACAAATTCTAAAGTTCCCTGAAAAAAAACCAACAAATATTCATGGAATTCTCTATGGCGATTATATTACTTCAGCAATTGACGGTTATCAAGTATTAGGTGCAACATTCGACGAATACAAACTAGAGGAAAACCCAAGACCCGAAGAATCAATTTTACTTTGGCAAAAACTTATAAAAATGCTACCAAAGCTTTCTGAACCTTGGGGACCACAAAACCCTAGTTTGTTTCCAACAAGAGTTAGTTACCGTACCCAGTCACAAGATAGGCACCCAGTTGTAGGGAAATTGCCAAATATGTCAAAACTGGATCTATCAGTGAAATACCAAAACGTTTTGAGAAATGGAAAAAAACAAATGGATATCCCTTATTACAAATCTGTAGGGATTCTAAATGGCCTTGGGTCAAGAGGGCTCACTCATGCATTATTTGCTGCGGAAATTTTGGTTTCTGAAATGATTGAAGGTCAGAAAATAACGACAGAATCTATTTCTAAATCTTTGAAACCTGATCGATTTTTGCTTCGTATGTGGAAACGAGAGCAGCTAACATAGATTTCAATTCTTGATCTTCATCCACAGCTACTTGAATCAAAATTAACAACAATCGAATCTTCTTTTTTTCCAATGTTTGAACAAATTGAAGATTCGATCGCATCTTAACCCAGTCTTTTTCAGTTGTTACCAAGATTTCACATTCTTTAATTTCATCGATTAAGGATTCTAAAGAATCTGAGTGGAACTCAAAGTGATCAGGGAAAAACTTTTTTCGAATAGAATCGGATTTCAAAGATAACTTAGCTGTTTCGTAAACATGGTTTGGATTTCCAACACCAGTAACTAAAAAATATTTTTCATCTTGATTGGGCTCGTAGGATTTCAGCAAAAAACTTTGACCAAAGATCACTTCTTTTATAGAAGCTGTAAAATTAGAATGAAAAATGGGAGCTTCGATTCCAACGAGATTTAGTAGATTCTTATATTCTTCTAACTTCTCTCGATTGTTAGAAGTTAATTTTGTAAAAAGAATCGCATCTGCTCTTTTGAGATGATGAACCGGTTCTCTTAAAAAACCAATTGGGATTGTAAAACCATTTCCAAAAGGAGAATTTGCATCCAATAAAACAAAATCAAAATCACGGTGCACTGCTTTATGTTGGAAACCGTCATCCAGAATCACAATATGTTTTGGGGATTGGAATTTGTTGTAATTTAAAAATGCTTTTTTTCGATCTCGACCAATAATTACCTGCACGTCCGGAAATGTTTCTTTATGTTGGCTTGGTTCATCACCATAAAGATTTGGATTTGACTCAATGGGAAGAATGGCTCCTTCCCTACTTTTTTCCGCTTTATACCCGCGAGATAAAATTGTAATCGCATAACTCGGGTATGTTTCTTTAAAAAAATGAACCAAATATTGAACGAATGGAGTTTTGCCTGTCCCCCCGACAGTGATGTTTCCAACACTGATAACAAATGCATTAGGCAAATGAAAGGATGTAATTCCCTTTTGTTGTCTCCAAAACAAAAATCGGTAAAGCAAACTAAAGGGATAGAGTAGATACAGGAATATTTTCATTGTGTTCCCAACAGGAAACAATCGTTAGCTGTGTCGTTTTTCCAATTCTTTCGCAATGGTAGACAGGCTAATTCCTTTTTCTACCATAAGCACTTCTAAATGAAAAATCAAATCTGCAATTTCATGAATCAGTTCTTTTTCATTAGGATTCTTTGCGGCGATGATCACCTCACCTGCCTCTTCCCCAATTTTTTTAAGGATTCGGTCAACTCCATCACGGAAAAGTTCTGCCGTATAAGACTTTTCAGGCAATTCTTCCTTACGTTTACGGAGTAGTTCTTCCAATTTCAGTAAAAAATCCATATTTCGACCTTCTAGCGACCATAGAAACTGCCCATTCCATTTCGAAAAAGCGAAAATTGACTGTTCAAACAAATGGGAAAACAATAGAATTCAGTTGATGGTTCGTAAGATTCTGCCAATTTTTTTCTTTCTCATCTCAAGTTCCTTGTTTGCTGATTCCAATTGGGGAAGTTCAATCCAAAAGGGATTCGAAATAGCAAAACATGACAAAAAGTTCATTATTGTTGATGTATTTGCAGATTGGTGTACATACTGTTTGGTTTTAGAAAAGGAAATTTTCCCTGATCCAGAAGTAAGCAAAGTATTGGATCAATTCGTTAGGGTTCGGTTAGATGGAGAAGAGTTTCCAAACCTTCGAAAAAAATACAATATAGAAGGTTATCCCACGATCCTATTCATTGACGGAGATGGGAACTACGTCACAAAGATTTCTGGACTTGCTACGAAAGAAGATATACTGGTCGTTTCCAAAAGGATCCTCCAAGAACCGAGTTTGGAATCCTATCTCAAAACAGAACTTAGAAAAAATCAGAACAGCCCGGATATTCATTTTAGGTTGGGTCTACTGTATTTCCAAAACAAAGAATTCGAAAAAGCGGAATTACAATTTACTGAATCCATTCAAAAATCAAAATCTTTACCAGTTCTCAAAGAAAATGCACATTTTAACCTTAACCTGGTAAAATCCATCCATGGACCTAAAGACTCAGCCGTTAAATCATGGAAAGAATATTTAGAATTGTATCCAACCTCTACTCGCAAAACGACCGCTAAACTTTACTATGGTCTTACGTTAAAGGATGCTGGTGAATCTAAACTAGCAAAGTCAATTCTTACAGAGATAAAACCACAATTGGTATCAGAAACGGATAAAACTATGTGTAACGAGGCTTTGTCGGAAATAGAAAGAGGATTTTAGTCCAACCAAAACTAAACTTGGTTGGACTAAAAGTTTATCGGTTACCGATCGAATAATAAGTAAAACCCAACTCATTCATAAGAGTTGGTTTGTATTGGTTTCTTCCATCAAATACAAGAGGAGCTTTTAAAAGCGATTTTATTTTATTAAAATCAGGTTCTCTAAATTCTCTCCATTCTGTTAATAAAAGCATCGCATCAGCACCTTGGAGTGCAGAATATGCGTCTTTTTTATATTCTACTTTTCCATCAAAATAGTACTTTGATGTTTCGGCAGCAGCTGGATCGAATACTTGGATTTTTGCTCCATTTTTATGTAATTCATAAATGAGAGGAATGGAAGGTGCTTCTCGCATATCATCGGTGCCTGGCTTAAAAGCCAATCCCCAAATACCAAACGTTTTTCCTTTCATATCTGTTGATTTAAAGTGTTCAAAAATTTTATCGGTCAAACGAGTTTTTTGTTTTTCGTTTACATCTTCCACTGACTGAATGATATGCATAGGTGCATTTACTTCTTCTGCGGTTCGAAGTAAGGCTCTCACATCTTTAGGAAAACAAGATCCACCATAACCAATCCCTGCGTATAAAAACTGACGTCCAATTCTTGAGTCAGTTCCCATTCCCTTTCTTACATCATCATAGTTTGCACCTAACGCATCACATAAATTTGCAATCTCATTTACGAATGAAATCTTTGTGGCGAGGAAGGCGTTACATGCATATTTTGTAAGTTCTGCGGAACGAATACTCATTGTAATGATTGGATTGCCGTTAAGAACAAATGGAGAATACAATTCGCTCATTTTTTTCGCTGCTTTTTCTGATTCAGCACCGATCACAACTCTTTCCGGTCGCATAAAGTCATCAATCGCAGCACCTTCTTTTAAGAATTCTGGATTAGACACAACATCAAACGGGTGTTTTGTGTTTTTTGCAACAATTGCTTTTACTTGGTCTGCAGTTCCAACAGGAACCGTTGATTTATCTACAATGATTTTATATCCGTTCATTGTTTTACCGACTTCTTCTGCGACAGCAAAAACAAATCGCAAATCAGCAGAACCGTTATCAGAGGTTGGTGTTCCAACAGCGATGAATACAAATTCCGAAGACTCAACTCCATCCTTCAAGGAAGTGGAAAAATGTAACCTTCCTTCCTTGTGGTTTCGTTCCACAAGTTCGGAGAGACCAGGTTCGTAAATGGGAATGATCCCTTGTTTTAGGTCATTGATTTTCTTTTCATCTTTATCAATACAAATGACGTCATTGCCATACTCGGCAAAACAGGTACCTGCTACGAGGCCCACATATCCGGTTCCGACCACACAAACTTTCATAGGATTTCCAGAATTTAGGTTTTTCCTTTGAGGGAAACCGTTTTTCTATTCCGATTTGGAAACGGTTTGGATTTGGAATTCCGTCGGTAAATGGCAAAGGCCTACGAATTTTTCGATTTTTCCTCGTTCTACCTCAAAGTCCAAAATGGATTCAGCCCAAAAATAGCTACCTTCCATATGGGTCTCTCCTTTATGGATGGAAACTCCCAAACTGTATTTTCCATCACTGAATTGGATGGGGAATTGGAATTCGACAACAGTAGATTCCAACTCTTGGATCTTCAAATTTCGTTTGCCCAAGTGGTATGAATTGGTTCCAAAGATACGGATCCCCTTTTCACTATCGATATGGAATCCAATGGTAGCATCGCTTATCGTTTTTGTTGTTTGGAATTCTATTCGTAGAGTGGCTGTGGCTCCCAGGAAGTGGTGGCTTGTGTCCAAGCCCTTATCATTTCGGAGAGAAACCAAAATATTTTGGATCGATTCCGAATTTGGAATAGAGGAAGGTTCTGTTTTTTTGGCCAAGACATGCATATATTCTTCGATGGCAAGTCTTGGACTTCCATCAAACAACAAACTGCCATGGTCTAGAAGGATTGCTCTTGTACAAAAATATGAGATGAGTCCAAGATCATGGCTCACAACCAAAATACAAGACCCAAGATTAGAAAACTCTTTGATTCGTTTCAAACATTTTTGTTGGAAACTTGCATCACCAACGGCTAAGGCTTCGTCCACAATTAAGATGTCCGGGCGTTTTGCAGTTGCGAGACTAAAACCAAGACGCATCGCCATACCGGAACTATAATTCTTTAAAGGTGAATTTCGAAACTCTTTCAACTCAGCAAATTCAAAAATAGAATCGATTAGTTCTTTGATCTCAGATGGTTTATATCCCCAAACAAGGCCGTTGTAGAATACATTTTCTTCACCAGAAAGTTCTGGATTGAATCCAACACTGAGTTCGAGGAGGGCACGAACCGAACCATTCACAATCAGATTTCCCTTATCCTTACTGATAACACCCGTAATCAATTTTAAGAGTGTTGATTTGCCTGCTCCATTTTTTCCAATGATTCCTAAGATTTCGCCAGGACCAACACGAAGGTTTAACGACCGTATGGCGGTAAAATTTAGATCTATGCCGAAGTATCCAAAACTGATTCCTGCTAAAAGTCGTTTCCAAGGTCTTGAAAATCCATGATAGTCCTTAGTAAGATTTTCTAAAACAACAGAAGGCATAATCAAAGATGGTCCAAAATGACCGACTGAAATTTACGTTTCGCAAGTAAATAAACGAGAAGGAAAAAGAAGAGAAAAGGTAAAATTTGAATCCAATCAAATTGTGGAGTGTAACCTGGAATGACAGAAGTGCGAAAGATATCCAAAGGAATCGTAAAGGGATTAAAACGATTCCATTCTTTTAAATACCCAGTAGGATAATATAAAACAGGGATTCCCCAGAATATCAACTGACTCACCAAACGGATAAGAGGTGATATATCTTTTAACAAAATATTTAACCTTGAAAGATAATGGAGAAGTAACATCAAATACAACCCAGCAAAAACAAGAATGGTATATCCAAAAAAAATTCCAGACAGGTTTAATTTACCAGAATAAGCCAGATATAAAAATACAGGAATGGAAGTGACTAAACTATGGATGAGAAACTGAACATAAGGAATCCATAAAAACAAATCGATTCCAAGACTGGAACGTTTGAGTAAACTTCTGTTATCAGTGAGAATCCCTGTACCACGAACCAAAAGTTCTTGGATGGGGATCCAATAGAGGAGTCCTGTTAAAAGATAAGCAGTGAAATCTTCTTGTGTAGAGGGAGTTTTTAAGTTGAGCACCAAAAAAACCAGTGCGTACAAACTAATGAGTACTAGGTTCTGCAAAAACATCCAGGAGATTCCTAAAAAGGATCCTGCATACTGCAGTGCGTAGTCTCGTCGAACGAGAGCCCAAAGTATGGAAACTTTCTCCATACTTTGATTGTCGGCTATAGGCCCCCAGTTCTAGAACGGGAAGCCTGTTTTTGGTCCTACATCCTTTTCAGGTTCTTTTGGCCAAGAGTGGAGAGAGATGGGGATACCCATTCTCCATTTTGAACCACTTCCCCTTGGAAAGCTTCCAGTAAATACTCTTCAAAGGTCTTCCCAGTTTGGTTCTGGGAAAATCCCTTTTTCGGGCCCTGGCCTGCGAGGCCTTGGTCCTTGTGGCGGTTGTAAGCGGGTTGTTGGATGGATCGAACGATCATAGGTTTTTCCTCCCCGTCATCATGTTAGACGACATAAAACTAAAAAATAATACCAATAATATACTAAACGCTTGTTTACACTACTTAACATTTGGAAAGTTAAGTCAATATTTTTTTCACGTCTTTATCGGTTTCTATATATAAATTTAGCATTCCCCTGGGACAAAACCCGCCCTCGCTTGATTTTTTTTCACTGGGAGGTTAAGAATATGTCCCTTTTTAGAAAAAAGCAATCGGACTTCGGGCAAAAAATCGAAAATTCAGACCCCAATCCTGGTGGATTGGCAGAAAATTGGGGTAATTTTGTGGATTTCTTTCGTACAGTCTTTGTCTGGCGTAGAAAAAAAGCCAGACCAAGTCACCATCCCGCAACTTTTAAAAGCAGGGTTCCCACCCCATTTGGCCGCTGCTTGGAAAGAAAAGTCCAAACAAGCCCCAGAAAAATTTTTAGAATGGAAAAAATCGCTCAAAGGAAAGGAGGCTGCCCTTGTTTCCAAGGTTTGGAAAGAACAAGAAATTACACTCTATGACAACAAACAAAAGTTTGCTGGAAACAAAACACTCCCAAAGAACAAAAGTTCCCTCTCGAAAGAAGACAATACAAAAACCAAAGAAGGGTTCGATTCTCCTTCTGAAATTTTTTTTGGAATGAGTTACCAAAATTTAGATGTAAGGTATCTACCAAGAAAAGAAAAAAATCATTCCTCCGTTTTTCTCGGCGGACGAGGGAAAGGACAAATTTGGATTTTGGAAAAACGAGATGAAGAATTTTCTTATGGAGTCAACCTTACATACCAAACATTTCGATTCACATCGGGGAATCGTTATAAACCAATTCCCCATTTTTACTTTGCCAAAGATCCAAACTTTTATTCCCAATTAGAACGAACTGGTTCTCCTCTCCCCCAACCCATTACACTTTCTAATTTCTTCGGGTATCGGTTATTAGTTGATACAAAAGAATATGAACTTGGGATTTATCATGCAAATGCATTTTCATCTTATCCTGGACTTTATTTTGTATCACCAAACAAATCCTATTCGGGTGTTTGGTCAGGTGGAGATAACAAATCCAGTCTGTACATCAATGATGCTTGGAATTCCAAAGACTGGGGTACTCATCGAATCCAATCCGAATCCATATACAACAAACAAGAATCCGTTGGATTTGTTTATTTAAAATCAGAATCACTTGAGTCCAAATTCATCCTCGATGCTACCGTGTATAGGGACTCACCCCTTCTTTATGGAATGGTATCACCCGATGAAGTGAGGCCACAAATCCCACAAAACCTAGGTTATACAAGAATGAGTTTCAAACATTTAGTTGGATCAGAGTTTTTAAGTTCCATTGAAGGACATCGGTATGAAAATGGAAGGTCAGGATTCTTCCCATTTTTCTTAAGCGAATGGGGAAACCTAATTTATAGGTATCGGGAATACAATGAGACAGGGAACTACCATTGGAATGAAATCGGGAGAGCTGCATTTTATGAATGGAGAAAGGAAAAAGCGGTGGTCTCTTTTGGATTTGAATCGAGAGAGAATGGAGGCCAGTGGGAAGGAAAACTTGCGATTCCTTTTGGAACTAGTAACTTACTTGAGTTCAGTGGAATATTCAGAGAAGGTCAGCCAAAAACTAGGGCATGGTTTGAAAACTGGACTTATGCTACTGATTTTAATATCAACTTAAACGATAGAGCAGAAATCATCAAACTCAAATGGGTAAGTCCCTTTATTTCACTAAACGTCAGTTATTCGGAAAAAGAAAATGATCCCAATCCCATTTTATTTATCAATTTTCAGTTATTACAAAAAATTGATCTTTAATAAAGAAGGTCATCTGTTCTAACTTCTATATATTCAATAAGCTTAAAGATAGGAACCGATTGTCTGTCGGTAAATTCTTTTGGTTCTGCTGGGAGTTTTTTAGGTGTGGGCAGAGAAGAACGTCTCCCTCTTTCATCCACTGAATAAAAATAATATCCGATCCATTCTCCTTTTACTCGGTAAGGATTTCCTGGAAACAAATCCTTCACAAAAAATTCAGCATCCAAATCGAATTTATTCCGTCTGTATCGGTAATGAATTTCATCCCCGTTTAAGTCATAAAAAACAACAAAATCCCCTTGTTTACCCTTGAAAAACAATTTCCACTCTAAGGGAAAAGTTCCCGATTTTTGGAACTCTGATTTTCCATCCAAAATTCTTTTTTCGGAACGGGAGATTGGTCCCGTATAACGCCCGTCATCTTCTGCATCAATAGAAATTCCCGAAAATGATAAAAGAAAAATCAGTAAAGAAGTGAACACTCTCCAATTCATTTGGGTTCTTCTTCCGATTTTTCTTCCGGTGGTTTTTCTTCATCGGGAACGGTTTCTTTCCCGTTGATTTGATCGATGGCTTTTTTGGCAGCCTTCTGCACTTTCGGGCTTGGGTCCCGGTCCCTTTTGTATTCCAATAACTCTAAAGCTTTGGGATCTTTCAGATTTCCCATAAACTCGATGGCCCGCAGTCTCACCATACTATCATCATCACGAGCAAATTCATTTAGTTCCTGAAATACTTCTTTGTCACCCATCGTCACAAGAGCGCCAATCGCATAAATTTTTAAGGATTGGGCCTTTTTGGCATCCAACTTACCTGCTGTTTTTTTAAGAGAGTCAAGTAGTTCGTATAACTTTGGTTTTGCTGTCTCTGATTTTAATTTCCCCAATGTATTCATCGAATAACATCGCAAAGTGGTAGGTTGGATTTCATCAAATGCAACTTCCATTAGAGCAGATTCTGCATCAGAATAAAGTACGGATCCAAAATACAAAGCAATCTGACCACGCATATCGGCGTTATTAAATTTTTCACGAAACTTGGTTTCCAAAAAAGGAGCAGCGGTTTTTCCCTCTGGCAATTCACCAAGTGCACTGATGTATAGGCTCAGTGAATTGGAATTTTTTGTAAAATCTTCCTTTTTTACTTTTTCGAGTAAGGGACTTGTTGCTTCTGCTAATTTCATTTTTTTGGCAGAAGTAACAGCTTGTTTGGCAACATCTTCATTGGAATCTTCAAACAAACCAATGATGGTGTCTTTGTTTTCTTTTAAATCCAAGTCACCAATGGTTTTTAAGAGAACAATTTTCATCCCCATATCTTTTTCTGTTTTTAATTGTTCACCAACTAAGGTATAAAGTTCACCTGCATTTTCTTTGGGAAAACGAGTCAGTTCACCTAATGCTTGTTTTCTTTCCTGGCTGGTTCCATAACGAACCATTTTGGAAAGAACTTCTTTTTTTTTGGCGATTTGTTCTGGACTGAGATCTTTCTCTTTCCCCCAAACCGAAGGAAGAGAAAGAAAGATCAATAGAAGAAGGAGATTTTTTTTACTGCTGAGATTCCAATTCGATGATGCGACGGTTGAGGGCTTGGATGAGATGTTGGTTTTCCAAGTTTTGTCTGAACTTATCGAGTAGGTCTTTGATGTCTTTGGAGAGTTCTTCAATGTTCCAAGGTTTTTCGACATACCGACTAAGTCCCCCGTTATTAATGGCATAGATGGCCGAATCAAGTCCCGCCTGACCTGTCAGTAGGATTTTGATCGCATCTGGAAGGCGGTGGTGCACCTGTTCCAAAAATCGATCTCCTTTCATTCCAGGCATCACTTGGTCAGAAACAATCAACTCCACGATGTCGTTGCTACTGATGATTTCGTCGATGAGGGAAAGTGCTTCTTCCGCACTACTGGCAGTCTCGATGATATGGGATTCGCCAAATCGAGCCAGAAGTTGTTCTGCAAGCGTTTCCAATACCGATACTTCATCATCGACACATATAATATAACCTTTACTCATTTGGGACCCTTTCCTTGGAACAATACAACCTTGGTTCTTTTATGTCGATTCAGTTTTGTGGCAATTTGTAGATAGTTTTTGGTGGAACTGTGTCAAGGAGAGGGACCTTCCAGATCTCCTTAGCATACTCCCGAATGGTCCTGTCAGAAGAAAATTTCCCTGACCTAGCCACATTCAAAATGGATTTTTTAGTCCAAGTGGTTTCGTCCAAATAATCTCTCGCCACCAGGTTTTGGGTCATATCATAAGCATCAAAATCAGCCATGAGTAAATAATTGTCAGTATAATACAAACTATCATAAATGGGTCCAAAAATTCCTGGTTCACCCATTGAGAAAAAATTCTCCCGGATCATAAGAAGCACACGGTGCAGTTCATCGTTTTTGCGTATGTAATCAGCTGGTTGGTATCCGGCTTCTTTCAAACGAAACACCTCTTCTGTATGAAGTCCGAAGATATAAATATTTTCAGGCCCCACTTCCTCAAGAATTTCTACGTTGGCCCCATCTAAAGTTCCAATGGTCAATGCACCGTTTAACATAAATTTCATGTTACTAGTGCCAGAGGCTTCGGTTCCTGCTGTTGAAATTTGTTCTGAAAGATTGCTACCAGGAATGATTTTTTCTGCTAAACTCACACGGTAGTTGGGTAAAAAAACCACTTTTAACCTTTCCGCCACATCGGGATCACGATTGATGACCCAGGCTACATTATTGATGAGTTTGATGATGAGTTTGGCCATATAATAACCAGGGGCAGCCTTCCCACCAAAAATCACCGTTCGTGGTGTCATTTCACGAGATGGATTTTCTTTGATCCGTCTATACAATGCAATCACTCGCAAAATATTGAGTAGTTGGCGTTTGTATTCATGAAACCGTTTGATTTGTACATCAATGAGTGATTTTGGATCGATGGTGATTCCTGTTTCACTTTTGATGAGTTTGGATAATTCATCTTTTGCAGTTTGTTTTACCATTCGCCAATCATTTTGGAAATCGGCTTCATCTACAAAGGATTCTAATTCTCTTAATTTCGAAAGATCAGTGGTAAATCCGTTTCCAATTCGTTTGGAGATCAGGTTCGCCAAACTTGGGTTTGATTGGAGTAACCAACGACGTGGGGTGATCCCATTGGTTTTGTTATTAAATTTTTCAGGGAATACATTTGTAAAGGCCTGGAAAATGGTTTTTTTGATGAGTTCCGAATGAAGTTCGGCAACCCCATTGACCCGATAAGATCCAATGACAGCCAAGTTTGCCATACGAATCCTTTTTTCATTTCCTTCTTCAATGATGCTGACTCTTTGGATTTCCTCATCGGACAAAATCCCTTTGTTTCGAACTTCCGATAAAAACCGGTGGTTGATTTCATAAATGATTTCTAAATGCCTCGGCAAAAGTTTTTCAAAAAGTTCAACTCTCCATGTTTCCAAAGCCTCTGGCAAAACTGTATGGTTGGTATAAGAAAAAACTTTGGTGACGATCTCCCAAGCTGGCTCCCAATCCATCTCTTCATTATCGAGAAAAATTCGCATCAGCTCTGCAATCCCAATACTTGGATGGGTATCATTCAATTGGATGGCAATATAATTTGGAAGTTCTTTCAGATTTTGGTTCGATTCACGAAACTGAGTTAAGATGTCTTGGAGAGAAGCACAAACCATAAAGTATTGTTGTTTGAGCCTTAGCACCTTTCCTTGTTCGGTGGTGTCATTGGGGTATAATACTTTAGAAATATTTTCGGAAATGGATTTATCTTGTACGGCTTTCATATAATCACCGTGGTTAAAATAATCCAAATTAAATTCTTCAGAAGATTTGGCGGCCCAAAGCCTTAAATAGTTCACCGTACTTGTGTTAAATCCAGGGATGGGATAATCATGTGCGGAAGCAAGAACCGTTTCATCTGGAACCCAATCATGTTGGATTTTTCCTTTCCCCGAAACCCTTGTCTCTGTATGACCAAAAAAACCAACAGAAAAGGAAATATCTGACCTTACCACTTCATAAGGAACTCCGTCTGCATCCCAGTGGTCGGGCATTTCCAATTGGCTTCCATTGGCAATGATTTGGTTAAAAATTCCATAATCATATCGAATTCCATACCCAAACCCTGGGACATTCAGAGTGGCCATCGAATCTAAAAAACAAGCGGCAAGCCGACCAAGTCCACCGTTACCAAGTCCTGCATCGGTTTCAAATTCTAAAACATCCGTTAGTTCAAAACCAATCCCTCGAAGCATCACTTGGATTGTTTCGTATAACCCAAGATTGATGAGAGCATTCATGAGAGTGCGGCCCATTAAAAATTCTAATGAAAAATAAAACACTCGTTTGGGATTTTCATTACGATAACGTTCGTGAGTGACATTCAAACGATCGATTAAAAAGTCTCTGATGGTATGTCCGAGTGCTTTGTATATATCTTCGTTTTTAAGATTAAATCTGTTTTTACCAATGGTATATTCCAAATGGTGGGCAAATTGTTTTTCCATCGAAGCCAAGTCGGCTTTTTGTTCTTCTGATAAAAGGGTAATTAAACGAGGATTGTTGACAACCATGCTAAAGGATGGTAAAGAACTGCAGAAAGAGATTCAAGTAAAAAGAGAAAATTTAATCGCGAGCAGAGACCTTTCGTTCCAAAGTGAGGACAGCATCTTTTCCGATTTTATGTTTGGCGAACCAACCTTGATTGACTTCCAAAGCATACATTGCCGGTTTTCTTGCATTATAAACTTCTTCTGTTTGGTTGGGTTTCATATCGAATGATTCTAAAAGTCGCATATCTTCTGAAAAATAACCAATCGACAAAGGGATAAGGGTGTTCTTCATCCAAAAACTTAAAAAATCGGGACGAGGAAAAACAAAAAGCATTCCTTCATCCTCTCCGAGTTTCGTACGATACATAAGCCCTGTGGCTCTCGTAGAAGGAGTGTTGGCAATTTCTAATTTCAAAACACGGTCAGCCACACTCCCGAAAAGAACCTCGGGAGTATTGGTTTGTGACGGAAAAGATTCTGCCTGTTTACAAACAGAAAGACTAAGTAAAACAAATAGAATTCCAATCCGTGTTTTCATACATTAACCTTTGAAGTTTGGTTTTCTTTTTTCGAGGAAAGCGGAAAGACCTTCTTTCGTTTCTTCGTCGGCAAACCTTCCACCAAAAAGTTGTTTTTCCCAATCCAATCCGCGATCCATATTGGTTTCTAAACCTTGGCGAATGGCAGTTTTTGCCGCCTTGATCGCGTTAGGTCCACGCGAAAGAATAGTAGAAAGAGTTTTTTCAGATTCGTTTAATAACTCGGAAGGTTCGACAACCTTATTGATCAGGCCGAGTCTAAATCCTTCATCTGCAGAAATCATATCCCCAGATAAAATCAGTTCGGTGGCTCTTCCCACTCCAATGAGTCTAGGTAGTCTTTGGGACCCACCAAATCCTGGAAGTAAACCAAGTGTCACTTCGGGTAAACCTAATTTGGCCGAGGCTACCGCATAACGGATATCACATGCCATAGCCAATTCCATTCCTCCGCCCAAACAAAATCCATTGATAGCAGCAATAGAGATGAGGTTTGATAACTCCATTTTTCTAAAAACAGTTTGTCCAAGTTCTGAAAAAGCCTGTCCTTCCCGAACGTTGAACTCTTTCATTTTAGCAATGTCTGCCCCAGCAACAAAAGCTTTTCCTTCCCCAGTCAAAATGAAACCTCTAACGGCTGGATTGGATTCCAATTCTTCCACCATCTCACCGATCTGAGTGATCACTACGTCGTTCAGTGCATTTAAGGCCTCAGGCCTTTTGATGGTGACAAGAGCAAAATTGGATTTAATTTGGATATCTAAAAAAGACAAATGATTTCTCCTTATTCTTCTACTTCCAATATGAGAAACATGGTGTCATCAGAAAAACTATCGAGTCCGTAGTTGGTTTTTAATTCGGTGAGTAAACTTAGTTCCAGTTCTTTGATATTTGAACTTTGACTGTGTCGATTGAGAAGTGCCAGTAGGCCTTCAGTTCCCAAAGAATTTCCTTCTGGATCTGTCGATTCAATGAGCCCATCCGTATAAATAAAAAAACGATCACCTGGAGAAATGGGCATTGTTTTTTCGGAAATCGGTGGAATTTTAATATTGAACCCAAGAATCGCACCCTGGGTTTCCAATTCCTGAAAGTCTTCCCCTTTGTGTGCCAAAATCAAATAGGGATGCCCTGCATTTCCCAGAGTTAATTTTTTTTCGATAAAATCGAAAAATAAATAAATGGCAGAGGCATGGTATTTGTTTAAGTCATGAGCCAAACGATCATCTAAATAATCCATGAGTTTGGCTGGTGCTGTTTTAAAACGATAAGGAATGGTGGATACAAGGACCTTCATGATGGATGCAACCATCGCAGAAGAAATTCCATGACCTGCCACATCGGTTAAAAAAACTCCAACGTTTCCTTCCCGGAGTTGTACAAAATCAAAGAAGTCACCACCGATGACATTGGGACTTTTTCGATAATAAGTAAAAGCAAGACTAGGAATTTTTATATTCCCAGGAAAAAGTGCATCTTGTACTTTTTTTGCAAGTTCTAACTCGTGTAACATAAACCTTCTTTCTTCCGAAAGATTGTACATGTCTGTTGTGTCCTTTCTTTTGTTTAAAACAAAAACAGTTCCGAGAGTCGCACTCCCCCAATACACTAAAATCAAAAAGTATTTACTAAAAAAAGAAAACTGATCAGAAACAGCTGAAGGTAAATTAAATATATAAACAATATGTAATATAGAAAAATAAAAAGCACTCAGGATACATCCCTTGGGATCGAGCCTTGTGCTATACAAAAGAATGGGAAAGATAAAAGACATGAGATAGGAGTTTAATAAATAAAAACTTCCAAGGGATGGGAAGGAATGTATTCCCAAGATAAAAACAACATATACAAGACCATCTCCTACAAACCCACTGATGTAAATGACTCTTTGGATCGGAATATTCTTTGTATAAAACTGCAATAGTAGAATCAGCCGGGCAATCGATACACCAAGAAGATACGGCAAAATTCGCATTTGGATTTCGGAAAACGGAGGTGCAATTAATAAGGAATAAACAATGATATGAGTGATAAAGATATAAAAGGTATATTCTTTATCATAGCGGGCTTCTACTAACTTTAAAATCTCCCATTCTGATTTAGTAGGTTTACGAAAGATTTCTTTAAAGTATAAATAAAACGAACGTGTCAATCAGGGTTCTCCCCATACCAAAGTTTGGATCTCTGATCCATTCAAGGTGATGGTGAAAGGTTTTCCGGAATCCAAATACTTGTCCATTTGATTCGCAAGTTCGAACGCTTTTTTCTCATCTTCCATTCGGAAGAAAAAAGGATGAGACAGGGCCTTATAATTGTAGGGAAATCGTTCGGAAACAATGAGTGTCACCCGGTAATGGTCGGGCCTCCTTTCCATCACAATATGAGAGACTTCTTTTCTAGTTAAAATACGAACATCAGGTCGTAAATTCCACGGATTGATTTCAGCGAAAAGGATTCCAGGTAAAAAAAAGCATAGACCAACAAATCCTTTCATATAGAAATACAATCGGCAAATGCGAACGAATCCTTACATCATATCCTTAGTTCCTTTTCTTTTTTGGGTTTGCACTCCCAATTCGTTTTCCCTTCCCGAAAACCCGTATGCCAATTGGGCAAAAAATAATATTGGATTACAATCAAAGAGTCTTCCGCAGTTCCAAGGCAGTTGGAATACAAGAGTTTATCCTTTGGATTCCAAACGGTTGGACACTCTCACAAACATCAATGCCATCGATGAAATTGCAGACATTCCCAAACCCACCAAGGATTTATCTCCCTGGAAAAAAGAACTGGGCCAAATGAATCAGTCCATGCCAAAAGAACTCAGAAGACTTTTGGATTCTTATGTTTACGGAATATTTTTTGTAACAGACTTAGGTTCCACAGGGCTCACAGGGATCGTCAGAGATGAACAGGGAAAACCCATCGGTGGGATCTTGTTTTTAGATTCGGGTCTCCTCATCCAAGGTTGTAATGACTGGGCAACAAAAAAAGAATCCACTGCCTTTTTACCTTCTATGGAACATTCCATCCAAGTCCACTTAGATGAATCTAATTCCAAAGAAATTGCACTTCGATTTATCATCTTACATGAGTTAGGTCATATTTTATCCATCGTTAATAAACAAATACCTGATTTTTCAGAAGCACAAAGAGATTTTAGAAAATTTCCCCTCTTCGATGGAATTTGGTGGTCGGAAACTTATTCTCCCTACGAAGCTACTTTTTTTCCCGAAAGAAACAAAATCAAATTTTACCAAAGTTCTCCAACTCTTTCCTTATTTCCGGAAGGAAAACTAATTTATAAAAAACTAACCAATACTGGATTTGTCTCCTTATATGCAGCAACAAATGCAGATGATACCTACGCAGAAGCATTTGCGCAATATGTACATGTGTTTTTATACAACAAAGAATATAAGGTCATCCTAACTTCCAATGGAATTTCGGAAACAATCCTCCTCGATCCGATTCGAAAAGAAGGAGGCAGAAGATTTCGTGAAACATTCCAAAACATTTTCGCAAATCAAAGTCCTTAGTTTTTTATTTCTGATTCTTATCATATCGTCCCCTACTTGGTCGGAAACAAAACTCGATGAAACGAAACCTCTCCTCATTGAAACGAATACAGAAATTGTATCAGACTTTCTTTGGAGAGGGAATTCCTTCGCAGGGGAAGCAGAAAACCGAAGGAATGGTGCCACCTACCAAAGTTTTACTTATGCCCCAGCTCTCCAACCTAGTATCAATGTTTGGTCACCGGAAAAAAAATTCCAATGGTCCCTTTTTGGAAATTTCCAACTAACAAATAGAGACGATAGAGATTCGGATAGGCGTATATTCCAATCAAAACCTGGTGGTGTTGGGCCTTCGTATTTGGGAGAAGAGGCAAAATTTTATGATCCGTACGGCCAGGACCCTTGTGTTCGTTCGATCCAAGAAAGAATCTCAAACGGCGGAGAAGGAAACGATCCCTGTTTGGGATACAGTCCGAATGGTGGTTATGGTCCGAAAAAAGAACCAAATGGTAACAAAAGATCCGATGGAATGTTTTTTTCCATGAGTTATCATTTTGATCCCAGTCGTTATGGAGATTTTGTAGTTGGGATTTGGTTTTACAATACCTTCCAAAAAACACCCAATTCAATTCTTGCTCCAAACACTCAGAAACAAAATCCATATGTTTCAGGAGGACCATCTAACATACAAAATGCGAATAATCCTGACGCCATCACAAGACTTGTTTGGCACGAATACTTTGTACAATGGAAACTTCCCTTTCTAAAAATAGTGAAACCTACCGTTTCCTACTACACACAGTATTCTACTGAGAATGGTGGACTTATGTCCGGAAAAAATTATCTTTCCTTGAGTGCTTCCTATACATTTCGAGAGGAAGAATTTTTTAGGATTATGCCTCATTTCAATTTAGGTTATGCCATGAGTAATAATGCAGTTGATAATCGCAATGGAATCCAAGACATCACTACATCCACTTCCTTTTTCTTTGGTGATTTCTTTATCAAACTGGCACATATCTTTCGTCCGGACCTTTACCTTTGGGATACAAATAATTATTATGGATATGCGGGAGGTGATCCAAACAAAGCACATTGGAACCGAAGTTCGGAAGATGGAAAGGTAACCAATCCTTCTCGGATTTATGGTGCGGACAATACCTCAATTCTTAACTCAATCGAACAAATCAATACCGGAAATTCCCTTTTGGATGCATATGCAAAAACTTGGCTCAGAGAATCATATACCTTACAAAAAATCCCATCTCATTTATTCTATGTTAGCTTAGGATATTCAAAAACATTTTAGTTCCGCTTTGTCCGTTTTGTTTTTTATAATTTAATATTAGGAAAGGCTTGACTAACCCAATTCATGAATTAGAATTCCGTCCACCTCTAGGGAAAAACTATGAAATGGATTCACGATCTTAAAATTCGAGTCAAATTACTTTTGGCTTTTATGGTAACCATTCTATTGATGATTGTTGTCGCAGGAGCTAGTTTCTATTCGGCACGTCAAATTTTAGCATCACTTCATACTGTGTTTGAAGATCGAGTGGTGCCCATTAGCCAAATCAAAGAAGTTTCCGATGCCTATTTGATTGGAATAGTAGATTCTGCCAATAAGGTCCGAGCCAAAAAAATTACAGTGGAAGAAGCACTGGAATCGATCAGAGAATCAGAAACCAAAGCTGATGCAGTTTGGAAAATCTATCTCGGAACCTATCTTGTTCCCGAAGAAAAAGCGATCATCGATCAGATGGAAAAAGAATTTCCCCCACTCAAAGCCGGGGTCAAACAACTTCGTATCCTCCTAGAAACAAGAAACGAAGTCGAACTTGAAAAATTTGTCACTGTGGATATGTATCCTATCTTTGAACCACTCACGCACCACCTAGATGATTTGATTCGTGTTCAATTGAAAGTGGCCAAAGAAGAATATCATAAATCAGAAGCACAATTCAAAAGTTCTCTCGCCATTGTCACTGCAGTTGTGGCCATTGCTTTCGTTTTGGTATTTGTCATTGCGATCTTTTTCTCCGATTCCATTGCCGCTCCTATGAAAAAAATTGTAGAAGTTGCACAAACTGTATCCATCGGGGATCTGGATGTTGATTTAGAAACAAAACATAAAACTCATGCCAATGCAAAACACTTAGAAGGAAACGAAATCCAACAACTTTCACAAGCCTTTATGGAACTTGTTTCTTTTATCAAAGAACGAGCCGAACACTTAGAACGGATTGCTAATTCTGATCTCAGTGCAGATGTCACACTCAAATCAGAACGCGACCAATTGGGTTTAAGTTTACGTCGTATGCTAATCAACCTATCCGATGTAGTGGAAAAACTATATTTTTCTTCACAAGAAGTAGATTTGGGAGCACAACAATTAGCGGATGCCAGCACTTCTCTTTCAGAAGCAGCCAGTGAACAAGCAAGTGCGGTAGAAGAGATTTCAGCAACCCTCACGGAAATCAGTAACAGTTTCCTTGCAAATGCAGAAAATGCAGAAAGGATGACGGAATTTTCAGAATCAACCGCAAAACAAGCATTAGAAGGAAATTCAAAAATGAAAGATCTCGTCTCTGCAATGGGAGAGATTAGTAATTCCTTTGATCAAATTTCAAAAATCAATAAAGTCATCAATGATATTGCATTTCAAACCAATATCTTAGCACTCAATGCTGCAGTAGAAGCAGCAAGAGCAGGACAACATGGAAAAGGATTTGCTGTCGTCGCAGAAGAAGTTCGAAATCTTGCTCAAAAAAGTGCAAATGCAGCTGACGAAACTACCCTACTCATTGAGTCTTCGATGAAAAAAGTCAAACTTGGAAATGATGCTACTGAAAAAACCGCCGAAGTTCTTGGCCAAATTTCTGATAGTGCTGAAAATGTAAGTAATCTCACAAAAGATTTAGCATTATCCATTCATGAACAAAAATCTGCCGTTTTACAAATTACCCAAGGAATTGACCAAGTAACAACCGTTACTTCAACTACTGCCGCTTCTGCAGAAGAAGTGGCCGCCTCAAGTGAAACTCTAAAAAGGCAAGTTGAAATTATGCGGTCTGTGATCATGAGTTTCAAATTGAAAGATGATGGGGGAAAATCAACAGCCCTCACTCGGGTTGAAAGACCAAGAATCGTATTGTAGGCCAGTGATGAGTCAGCAATTAAAATCATGGGACATGAGCTCAGACGAAGATACCATGAAAGATTTGTATCTTTGTTTTAGTTTGGAAAATAGGGATTATGCTTTTGAAGTTCGACACCTAACAGAGATTTTGGCTCTTCCTGCCATCACTACAATCCCTGGAACGGCTCCTTTTCTAAAAGGTGTAATCAATATACGGGGAAAAATCATACCAGTGATGGATGTTCGAATGCGGTTTGATATGCCATTTAAACCCTATCATGAAAGAACTTGTGTGCTTCTTGTAGAGTTGGATGGTTTGCCCCTTGGTTTGATCGTTGATACTGTAAACGATGTTTTGCGGATTCCTTCAGAAAATATTGATTTAGCTCCAAAAATTGGTGAATCCAAATCCTCTCGTTTCATTTATGCAACAGGAAGAGTGGGAGACTCGGTAAAAATTCTTATCAATCTACAAAGATTACTAACGGAAGAAGAAACTGTTTTGATTAAGGACATTCCGGGAAATTAATCCATGGAAAGAGACGATGTATTAGAATATCTGCTAGAAGCACGGGAAACACTTGAAAACATCGAGAAGGATCTACTCCAATTCGAAAAATCAACGTTAGATGGTAGTCTAGTAGAAAGAGATCTACTTGATACATTATTTCGACATTTCCATACCATCAAAGGAAGTTCTGGTTTTTTTGGATTATCTGCTATCGTAAAAATGGCACATGCTGCCGAAAACCTCCTCGATTATTTGCGTAACAATCCAGAAGCACAAGATGAAGATACTTTGGAACTACTCATCACTGCCCTTGACCACTTAAATGAACTAGTGGAACACGAAGAATCATTTCCTTCCGGTGGTGATTTTTTTAAAGAGGAACAAACACAATTCTTAAAAAAACTAAACGAAAAAAATGATTTAATCCGACTGAAACAAATTCAAACAATGGAATTCGCAGAATCCAAACAAGAAGAGCCTGAGTTTGGATTGTTTTCAGAAACAAAGTTGAGCGAAAATTCAAACGAAGAATTTGGATTGTTCTTAGAAAGCCCGAAACCAAATCCAAAAGAAGAATTTGGTCTATTTACAAATGACTCTAAACAAACACCGACGGAAGAGTTTGGACTGTTTGCAAAAAAAGAAGAAACACTAGGGAAAGAATCTCTTCAAAAAACAGAAGAGATTTTAAAAACGGAAAAAAAATCTATAATCAAAAAAGACATTCGAATTGATACTGATAAATTGGATTCTCTTCTCGACATTGTTGGAGAAATTGTCATCACCGAACCGATGGTAACGGATCATCCCGATATCACAAAACTCAAACTTGAAAACTTTCAAAAAACAGCCTTACAGTTAAAAAAATTAATTAGAAACCTCCAGGAAATCACTCTTAGTTTGCGGATGGTTCCGATTGCCGGAATTTTTACTCGAATGGAACGTCTTGTGAGAGATACCGCAAAAAAAACAGGCAAACAAGTGTTACTGAGTATCTCCGGAGAAGATACTGAAATAGACAAATCTATCATAGAAGAAATGTATGACCCTTTAGTTCATATCATTCGAAATGCCATTGATCACGGATTAGAAACACCACAAGAAAGAAAAGAAGCTGGCAAACAACCGCAAGGAACTATCCAACTAACAGCAAACCAATCAGGGAAAGAAGTTTGGATCGAAGTCCGCGATGATGGAAAAGGTCTCAGTCGAGAAAAAATATTAAACAAAGCCGTATCACTTGGCCTCATCCACCAATCGGAAACTGAAAACTTGGAAGACAAAGATGTTTGGGAATTTTTATTTCATCCTGGATTTTCTACTGCAAACAAAGTGACAGATTTATCAGGTAGAGGTGTTGGTCTAGATGTGGTTAGGAAAAATGTAACCACATTAAAAGGATTTGTTGATGTATTTTCGAATTATGGATACGGGACAACATTTCTCATCCGAGTTCCTTTGACTCTTGCCATTATCGAAGGACTTGTGGTTCGCAAATCGGATACTTATTTTATTTTGCCTTCCATTGATGTAAAGGAATCCATGTATCTTTCCAATGAACCAATCAACGAATTATATAAAAACAACCATAGTATACAATATAGAACCAACCAAATTTCCATTGTCGATATAAACTTATTATTTGGAAAAGATTCCGAATTAAACGACCAAAGATCCCTGAAAGAAAAATACTTAATCGTTACAGAATCACACGAAAAACAAATGGGAATTGTTTTTGATGAGATTCTAGGAAACCAGTCGATTGTGATCAAACCCATATCACCAATATTTAAAAACATCAATGGTCTTGCCGGCTGCACCATACTCGGAAACGGACATGCAGGTTTAATCCTCGATGTAAGAAAACTAATTAGTAATCATCTATCGTCGGTGACTATATGAAAAAACATACAGTCATTATTGTGGATGATCAAAAATCTGTACGCAGTATGATCAAACGTTGGATTGAATCTGATCCAAACTGGGAAGTTATAGGAGAGGCAGCAAACCCCTTTGAAGCAAGGGATCTCATCGTAGAAAAACAACCAGAGGTTATGACCTTAGATGTTCATATGCCGGGAATGGATGGAATTGTTTTTCTAAAAAAACTTCTCCCACAATATCCAATGCCAGTCATTATGTTTAGTTCCTCCACCACAGAAGGGGCTAGTACTACTTTGGAAGCGCTGGAAGCAGGAGCCTTTGATTATGTTACCAAACCCATTGGCACTCCTGAAAGTTTAGCCGAAACCAAAGAAGATTTACTCTCAAAATTAAACGAAAGCCTAAATTACAACATAACGAGAGTTAATTTTAACCATCAATCAGAACTGCCTAAAACAAAAAAAGACCACCAAAAAACCACCTTCAAAAGAAAATTTATCTTCATTGGATCTTCCACAGGAGGAACAACTGCATTACGAAATTTATTAAACGACGTTGATGAAACATTTCCACCTATCCTGATTGCACAACATATGCCCGAAAACTTTACTTCATTGTTTGCACAACGACTCAATTCTGATTTAAAGGTGCAGGTGAAAGAAGCAAAAGACAAAGAAGTTTTACAAACTGGCCATGTATACATTGCACCAGGGAATTATCATCTTGGGATCCAAAAGATTGGCCCAGATTATTATACAAAAATATTCCAAACAGATAAAAAGAATGGGCATAGGCCTTCTGTGGATGTATTATTCGAATCTGCAAACGAATTAGGCATCGCAGAGAATAGTATAGGCATTATACTCACCGGAATGGGCAGCGATGGAGCCTCAGGTCTATTGGCATTAAAAAACCAAGGTTGCCTTACCATTGGACAAAACAAAGAAACCTGCGTAGTTTACGGAATGCCAAAAGTTGCCTACGAATTAGGAGCCGTCACATACCAAGTTCCCTTAAATACAATAGTAGAAAAAATTAAGGAAATTGCTTCATTATGATTCCGCATAGTTTGTTATTTGAAAGCGAAAACACAAAACAAGTCACAGAATTATTAAAAGAAATCAATTATACCTTTGAAAGAGTCAATCAATTTGAAGAAATTGCAAAAACTTTAGAAGATGGAAAATTTCACTTTCTCATATTTCACGTTGCTGACATTACAAACGAAGAAGATCAAAAGAAACTTACAGAGCTCACCAAACTTTTTCCACAAACACTGATTCTTATCATCACTGACAAAACCAAATGGGATATCACAGCTTCCCTTTTAAAACAACATATGGTTTATGATTTTATCCAAACACCAATAGAGACAAACCATTTTCAATTCACCTTAGACAGATCTCTCCAATACCTTTTAACAAAACTAAAGTCCCAATTCATCAATGAAGCAGAGAACCATCTCTACAAACGTATGGTTGAAATTTTTGATTGGAAAAAATCCCTTTCTCACAAAGAAAACGAAAACATTGCCTCGGATATCATTCACCAAATGAATATCAACCTATTCCAAGGAAGTGGGATTGGAACCTTAATGAGTGTTGTCAGCATTCTAATTTCAAAAGGAAAATTGGATGATGAAGGGAAAAATTATTCCATACCCAAAGCCATTATGGATTTATTATCCGAAAACTATGAAGCTGCTAAAAGTATGTTTGATAGTATGTCCATTTCACAATCGGTCATCGACGACGAAACCATTATTGAAAACAAAGAATCTCCACAAAAACTTCTATCTATTATCAACAAAGAAATGGAAATTTTAAACGAAGCTCTTGTTATCAAATCACAAAAAATTAATTTAAGCCAAATCCCAACTTCTGTTGCAGACAAAAAAATTCGTTTTGATGAAACAAAACTTTCCTATGTGATTAGAGAAATTCTTCTAAATGCTATCAAATATTCGAAAGAGAAAGATATAATTTATCTAATCTTTTTTCATAAAGAAAATTTTTTAGAATTAAAAGTAATTAATCCTTCCTATCAAAACAACGATGGTACAAACGGGATCCCAGAAAAATTTGAATCCTTCGTTTTTGAACCTTTTTTCAGAATTTCATCTGTAGTTGATGATAGTTATGCGAAATTCGAACAATTTAGATTTGGGCTAGGACTGCCATTGGTAAAAAAAATTTTAGACCAACATCAATCCAACGTACAAATTTATAATATAGAAAATAACTTTAGAAATGAAAATACAAAAGATATATGTTTAACGATTCGATTTCCATTATTTGAAGAGGAGAAATAAAATGGCAAAAATTCTAACAGTCGACGATGCACCAGCGGTTTTAAAAATACTAAACCTGGTATTAACAACAGAAGGACACGAAGTTACGTCAGCTACAAACGGAACTGATGCACTCCAAAAAATTGAATCATCTAGTTTTGACATAGGTATTTTTGATGTGAATATGCCAGGAATGACTGGGATTGAGTTAACGGAAAAAGCTCTCAAAACAAACAATGGTAAATCCATGAAAATCGTAATGCTCACAACTGAATCCAGTGATGAAATGAAAAATAAAGGAAAGGCTGCAGGTGCCGTAGGTTGGCTTGTCAAACCTTTTGCAAACGAATCTTTGGTGAAACTCATTTCTCAGCTAACATAATCAAACGATGGCATCTATTCTTGTAGTCGATGACTCTTCTGCCGTTTTAAAGATTCTACGATTGGCCCTGAGTAGCCAGGGCCATACAGTCATTACCTGCGATTCAGGAGAAAAGGCATTAGAAATTTTGAAGGCTGACCCATCCATTAGTCTTGGGATCTTCGACTTTAATATGCCGGGACTTAGTGGGGTAGATTTAATTCGTGAAACCAAAAATAAAGTAAGTAACAGTAATTTTAAATTACTTGTTTTATCTGTTGAAAACAAACCAGAGATTATTTCCAACGCCTTGTTCCAAGGCGCAGATGCCTGGATGTTAAAACCATTCAACAACGAACAGCTTATCAAACAAGTAACGGAGCTTCTATAATAATGGTGTCTTTTGAAGTAAACGTAATCTTTGCAGTTACCATTATTTCTGTAATATTTAACACTTCATTAGCATTTATAATTTACTTTTTATCAAAACACTCCAAATCTGAAGTAAAACTAGTCTATACAGCGCTTTTTTTAGCTGTTCTCGTATTTAGAAACTTTGCACTTTACCTCTTTGGAGAAGAAAACCAAAGAATCTTTTTTTTCTTTTCAGAAAGTTGTTCAATTTTTGGTTCTTATCTTCTTATCGCTGCTGTTGCTCCCATTGCCACTAAAAAAATCAAACAAACCTATCTATATTCAATTTCCATTTTCATTTATGTATTCTTTGTAACACTTCTTTTAACGGAGATTAGTTTCTTCTGGATTGCACTCCCTTCTTCTTTTTTTAACGCGGGAGCACTTGTTTTATTTGGAATCATTGTTTACAAACTAAATACCTATCCACAGGCATTTCGAATTTTCTTTTTGACCATTTGTCTAACCATTGCCTTCCAAAGACTTTCCTTTCCTTACCTTTTCACCTTAGAATGGTATAGACCCATTGGTTATATCATCAATACCTTGTTTATGTTTTTATTTGGAGTTGGCTGTATTCTTTTTAATTTTAACATTCAAACTAAAAAACTAAACTTATCGCTAGAAGAATTAGAACATTTGCAAAAAACTATCAAAGATGTAAATGTACGCCTTCTCATAATGTATAATCAACTTCCTGCCATCATATATAATATTGAATTTTTACCAGAACCGAAAACCTCATATATTAGCCCGAAAATGGAAGAAATCACGGGATATGGTCTGAATTTCTTTTACGAAAATCCAGATTTTTTTAAGGAGATTGTCATCCCTGAAGACCAACACAAAATCGCTGAATTGTTTGCTGGCCATTCACCTGTGATCCTTCGGATGATTCACGCCAATGGTTCACTCATTTGGACAGAACATTATGTGAATGTTTCCTTTGATATACTCGGAATTGAAAAACGTATTGATGTAGTTGCACTTGATATTACAAAATCAAAAAAAACAGAAATCTCTTTATTACAGGAGAAAAACTTAAACAACACTGTATTCGATAATGCTGCAAATCTAATTTTGTTAACAGATGCGAAGGGATTGATTGAAAGTATCAATTCTGCGTCTGAAACCATTTTAGGAATACAAAAAAAAGATGTTTTAGGAAAATACATCCAAGACGTAATTTTATTACCAGAAGACAGAGAATATCTCAAGGATGTGTTAGATGACGTCAACGAAATTCAAAACATTGCTGAGAGTTTAATTTTACGTTGTGTGACCACAACAAACCAAATTCTTTTTTTAGAATGGAGACTCGGGATCATTCGTGATAACCGTAGTGAACCTTCGAAGATCATTTGGATTGGAATTGATCAAACATCCAAACGTGCTGCAGAAATTGAACTCAAAGAATTAAATAAATCTCTCGAAGAAAAAGTAAAAGCAAGAACCAAAGAGTTACAATCCAGTAATTTTGAATTAAACTCTGCCCTTTTTGCTCTGAGAGAGGCTCAACAAAAATTAATCCAGAGTGAGAAGTTAGTTTCTCTTGGACAGTTAGTTTCTGGGCTCGCGCATGAAATTAACAATCCGATTGGAATGATCAAATCATCAGTAGAGACTTTAATTTCCGAATGGGAAGAAGAAAGGATCCAAGAAAAAACATTACGCATTAGTGAATTGATTCAGTTGATTCTTGAGACTGACACCAGTGGACTTCGTATCATCACAGGATTATCAAATAGGCAAGCCCGTATGTCATTGACTGAAAGTTTCAGACAACATGAGCTTCCTTTTGATGAAGAACTTGCCGAACTTTTTGTTGATTCGGGGATACGCAATTTATCTCACTCAATTATCTCTAAAATCAAAACAATCATTCGAAACAAAGAAGACTTCCAAATTTTAAGAAGGATTTTACTAGTAAAACAATCTTCTGAACATATTTTATATTCAATAAAACGACTTTCAAAAATCACTTACACACTGAAAAACTTTGCAGGATTACAATCCAACTTAGAACTTTCCGACTATTCTTTGACCGACACAATTCATTCAGCAGTTTCTCTTTATAAAGAACATTTTTTACGAGATATCAATCTTTTATTGAATTTAGAATACAGTGGGAACGTTCGTTGCATCCAAGGAGATTTAGTTCAGCTTTGGAGCCAAATCATTTGGAACTCGATCCAAGCGGTTGCCTCCAAAGGCACAATCCAGATTAGAAGTTTTAAAAAATCAGAAAGAGTTATTGTAGAAATTGAAGATTCAGGAGTTGGAATTTCACCTGAAAACCAAACAAAAGTGTTTATGCCTTTTTTCTCAACGAAGACAACCGGAGATGGTCTCGGTCTTGGGTTGTATTTAGTAAAAGAGATCGCAAATCGACACAATGCAAATGTAGAATTTGAATCTGTCACAGGAAGAACTGTTTTTAAAGTGAGTTTTCCCTTAACTATTTAATTGTAATTTTTTCTGTAGAATCAGTTTTACCAATCAAATAAACATCTTCACCAAGAGTTTTTAGTTCAGACATGACATCTTCAGTATGAGATGGATCAACTACGAGAATGTATCCAATTCCCATATTAAAGGTTCCATACATGTCATGACGATCCAAGGCATAGTCTTTTTCCAATTTAGAAAAAACATAACTTTCAGGTAGATGATTGATTTCTGCCCCAATCCCTTTAGGTAATACTCGTGGAATATTTTCATAAAAACCACCACCAGTAATGTGTACCATTCCTTTAATGGAAAACTTTTCGATTAAACTCATAATAGTTTTTACATAAATTTTGGTTGGTTGGAAAATATGATTTTTTAAAAAATCCAATTCTGCAGCAGATGAAGGTAATTTCCCATCTTTTAATAACAACTTTCTAATTAGCGAAAAACCATTGCTATGTGGTCCAGAGGAGCCAAGTCCAATGATAGAATCTCCAGCTTTGATCGTACGACCATCAATCATCTTTTGTTTTTCAACAACACCGACCACAAAACCCGCTAAATCATATTCATCATCAGGCATTACTCCTGGATGTTCGGCAGTTTCCCCGCCCACAAGAGCACAATCTGCCAACTGACAACCTTTAACGATACCGGATACAATGGCCTCCATTCTTGGTAAAAATAGTTTACCACAGGCAATATAATCTTGGAAAAACAATGGTTTTCCACCATTCACAAGAATGTCGTTCACACACATTGCAACCAAATCGATACCCACTGTGTCATGAATATCAAGTAACCTTGCAATCTGTAATTTGGTTCCAACACCATCTGTTCCAGAAAGTAAAATTGGTTCTTGGTAAGATTTTAAAAAACTAACATCATAACAGGCAGCAAACCCACCTAACCCACCTAAAACGTTTTTGTTATGCGTAGAAGCGACGTTGGCTTTGATTCTTTTAACAAACTCCTGCCCTTTTTCGGTATCAACGCCAGCTTCTTTATACGTAACTTTGTTTGAATTAGACATGGAGTTTTCCTGTAGTTGTATTAATGAGGGATAGAGTGTGGTTAGGAGTAATCGTTTTTGCAATCCTTCCTGCTAAATGAACATAGTCCGAATCAGAAGTATTCAAAAGAATATCCAACTGGTTTTTATTTTCATGGAAGTCTGGAAGATTCAAAACTCGTTTCATATGTAGCGTAGTGCCTAAATTGCCATCATAAACTTTTACTTTGGGATAATTATAAAGAATTCGTTCTTTTAGAAAAACATAGTGAGTGCAACCCAAAACAAAAACATCACAGTCCTTCACTACGGTTTTTATTTTTGAATCAAAAAAATCCCATGCATCTTCCCAACGGTCTTTGTCGATTAGTTTGGCAAGTCCTTCACAAGGGACAGGAAGGATCTCTGTTCCCACAGGGAAACCTGAAACCAAGTTTTTAAACTTTTCTTCCTTTAATGTTAAGTCTGTTGCAAACACAGCAATTTTTACTCCAGGGTTTTCAGCCACTGCTGGTTTCAAAGCAGGTTCCATTCCAAAAATAGGGACCGAATGTTTTGTCCGTAAAAAATCTGCAGCTGCCGAGGTTGCCGTATTACAAGCAAACAGAACAGCTTCACAATCTTTCTCTAACAAATATTCAAATGCATTTTTCGAAAGTTCCAATACTTCCGATTTGGATTTTTGACCATAGGGAGAATTGATTAAGTCACCAAAGTAAATATAATCAATGTTTGACGTTTCTTTCCAAAGTGTCCTTAGGACAGAAAGGCCACCAAGACCTGAATCAAAAATTCCAATTTTATAACGGCCCCGAGAATTCATTTAAGATGCTAAATATTTCCTGATATTCTCAGCGAGAGTTTCATAAATCCACTCGAACTTAGTTTCATCTTCTTCTAAAAGTGTGACTCTAAATCCATTTCGATTACAACAAAAAGAACTAAGAGGAACAACGCAAATCCCAGCAGAAGCTAACAAATGCAATACGAATCTTCGATCCAAGGCAGCTTTATCCATTAAAGGGGCCACAAAATCACGAACTTTTGTATTTGATATTGGAAGGGTCATGTGAGGTTTTAATGCCCCGTCTTCAAAGAGAACAGTTAAATAAAAAGCACCTTTGGGTTGAATCACTTTAACACCAGGGATTCCGGTTAGGATCTTTGTTGCCTTCTCTGCTTTCTTTTTAAACTTCTGGTTTCTAAATTTTAGATGATTTAAAAATTCTGGATGGGAATAAACAAGTGGAATGGAAAGTTGAGGAAGAGTTGTCGAACAAACTTCCAACATCTTTGCATCTAACAATGACTTAATGTATCTCTCAAAAGTTGGGTCATTTTTACGATTAAAAACTTCTAACCAACCACAACGTGCACCTGGCCAAGGAAATTCTTTGGAAATGGATCTGAGTGCAAACCCACAAACTTTATCGCCAATCACTTCAGATAAATGGATACTTCCCCATTCTGAATAATTGACATGTGCATAAGTTTCATCGCAAATTAAAATGATATCATACTTTTCGCAGATTTTAACAATCTCCCGCATCACTTCTTTGGGGTAAACTGCGCCTGTAGGATTATCTGGATTGATGAGTAAAATCCCAGCTATCGAATCATTGTATTTTACTTTGTTTTCAATGTCTTCTAAATCAGGCATCCAATCATTATCTGGATTTAATTCATAAGTAAGATGTTCATATCCAGAATGTGCAGCTTCTGCGGAAGATAACGTAGAATAGGCGGGAGAAGGACCAAGAATCCTTGCTTCTCGTCTCATAAATCCAAAAATTTTTGCGACTGCATCTCCAAGACCATTAAAGAAAAGAATGTCATCGGAAGTGATTTGTGCTCCACCACGTTCGTTGACTTTGGATGCTAAAAACTTCCGAGTGGTTTCGTCCCCTTGTGTTGCCGTGTAGGCCCAAGATTTATTTTGTGCCACCAGTCCACTGACAATATCCTTCATCCAAGTTGGAACAGATTCTCCCTTTTGGATGGGATCACCAATATTTTCCCAGGTGATGCTAACACCCATTGCCTCAATTTGTTTGGCAAGGGCAACAATCTGGCGGATTTCATAAATGAGTGCATCAGCACCCGAGTGGACTATATTTCTTCTCATAAAATTTACTGGCCCTTTTTATAGGCGGCCTCGACCAAAGGGATCGATAATTCCATCTCTTGGGTATCCCGTAATATCTTCAACCGTAAGACGCCTCCGAGACCAACAAGTCCGACTTGTTCTCGTAAATCGTTGATATGACGGATTTGGAGGCCATTGGCTCCTTCAATAAAGTCATACCGCCGAAGCCCTCCCTTTTCTGCAGAAGAATTCGGTTCGATATCATAGACCAAAACACCCACGGTTTCTCCCGGAATTCCCAAAGAACGTCTGTGGTCAGGAAGTGGGGCTGTGGCCATCACACCCAGAGTGGCCGGCCGAATGTTTTGCCCTACATTTTGTTCGATTTGGCGAAGAACTCGTTTGGCATAACTAATGGGAATTGCAAATCCAATACCTGCACTCGCTCCAGAGGAAGAACGAATCATACGATTGATCCCGACCACTTCTCCATATATGTTCAAAAGTGGGCCACCACTGGAACCTGGATTGATGGCTGTGTCCGTTTGGATATGGGTTTGTCCTGTTTCGTCCAAATCTTCTCGCGATTTGGCAGATACCACACCCACAGTAAATGTTTTTTCGAGTCCGTAAGGTGAGCCAACCGCTATAGCCCAATCCCCTACTTCAATTTCATCCGAATTTCCTAAAAAAGCGGGAGTAAAACGGTCGTTACTTGGGATTTTCAACAAAGCAATGTCCGCCCTTTCATGGCTTCCCACATAACGTGCCGGAAAAATGCGACCATCCGACATGATGATTTCGATGATCTCTGCATTTTTGATGACATGGTAGTTTGTGACAACAAACCCTCTTTCATCGATGATAAATCCACTGCCAATGGAAGAAATTCGATCTTCTCTACTTTCGCCAAAAGCATAAGGATGGAAAATCATCTCTGTTTTTTTTGTCCGAATCGAAACCACAAATTGTTGGGCTTCGCGGTACACATTGCGAAAACTAGTTTGTATCTGAATGGCCTGGCTTTGTTTGCTAGAAGAAATTGGTTTTGGAGATGCAAATAGTTTTGTGACAGCCGATCGAATCTCAGGAAAGAAGATGGCGAACAAAAGTACAAAAACTAAGGCAAAGTTAATGTAGACGACTGGCGGAATCGAAGTTTTTCTTTCCATAGAATGCCAAAACCCCTTCCACTTTTGCTGATTCCCCTTCCTTGTCGAATCAAAAAGATTCCTAGAATTTTCTCGTTTTTACTGATTCCTCTTTTTCTTTCCGGGTGTTTGCCATATTTATTTCATCTGGGCAAGGAACAATCTTCGATCATCCTGGGTCGTGAAAAAATAGAAGAAATTCTCAAACACCAAGGTTTGGATTCTCAAACAAAACAAAAATTAAACTTAATCCGAGAAGCAAGAATTTTTGCCATCGGGGAACTCGCGCTAAACGAAAAAGGTGGATTTGAATATTATACAAAATTAGAGAGAGAAGAAATTGGTTGGAATGTGAGTGCTTCAGAAGCTTTAGAATTAAAGTCCTATACGTGGTGGTTTCCCATTGCAGGAACAGTTCCCTACAAAGGTTTCTTTGAAAAAGAAATGGCTGTTTCACTCGAAAAGGAATTAAAAGCAGAGGGTTTCGACACACGCATCCGACCCATCGGAGGATACTCGACACTTGGTTGGTTTTCGGATCCTGTTTTGTCTCCCCAACTCAAATGGCCAGATTATCGATTAGTGGGACTTGTCTTTCATGAAATGGCACATGCAACTGCCTATCTTCCAGGAGATTCCATACTAAATGAGTCTTACGCAAGTTATGTGGAAGAAAAAGGGATCGAGTTATATTATACAAAGAAAGAAGGAGAAAAAAGTGCCAATCTGGAAAAATTCCGAAAAGATAAAACCAGAAGAGCAGTCACCTTAGATCTTTTAAAAAAATATGCTGAAGAACTAAAAACACTTTATGCTTCTCCAATAGAGACAGAACAAAAAAGAATTCAAAAAAACTTGATTATGGTTCAATTCAAAGAAGAAGTGATTCAAAAAAAATTAGTCCCCGAAGAAAAATCCAAAGAATTTTTGGCTCGGGAATGGAATAACGAAGATTTTTTAGGTGCACTTCGTTACCATTCAGGTGAGGTTAGTTTTGAATCTTTGTTTCAAAAATCTGACAACAACTTCCAACGATTTCATGAAGAAGTAAAAAAACTTTTTGATCTATCAGAAGAAGAACGCAAAAAGTTTTTAAATCAAACTCGTTAATCCTCAATCATGGCAGAAGTATATAACTTATAGCCAATCCAAAAGCGGTCGTCGATTGTAGAGTTCCGAGCCGCTTCCTTTCCTTCTACCAATCGAACATGCAATGGTTTTGGCAAATCACTCACTTGCAAAAATTGTTTTAGAAAAAACAAATTATGAACACCTGATTGAATTCCAGAATGTAATACAAACAACCCAGGATTTTCACGAGCGAGATAGTATGCGACTCCACTAAAATCATTTGTATATTGGGCGGATGTTCCAATTCTTTGGTTTGCATATAGTTTAGTAACACTTCCAGTTCGACCGGAAGTATCAAACAAAGGTATCCCACCAATACATAAATAATTATTCTGACACCAACCGATCTCCGCAAAATCAACGCTAAATGCTGCATTGGAATCTTTTTTTCCATTGGTTTCCCATAACAAAAGATTAGCACTAATTTCGTTCTCTAAAGAAGACTTCCAACCCACAACGGATACATCTGTTTTTTTAGGAGATATAGAAGCAATTTTGATTGTTTGGTTTGTGATAAAATCTGGGATAGAAGCAACAGAATAATATTCCATATCTGGTAATACCATAGGCACCACTGCATGGATACCTGAACTGTAGATATAGTGACGACTTGTTTTATTGAGTCGCAAACTGGTTCTATATTTATCAACCAAAGACTCTCGCAAGATTACTTCCTGGTTTCCTGATTCTGCAGATCGGAAATACCTGACAGACTCTCTATAGATTGATTTGTTATCAGAAAACATCTCTCGCCCTAAAGACTTACCCGATGCGAAGCTCAATAAATACGTTTTTTTGCCATGATCAAAAATTCCGTGGAACTCTTGTTTACCGACCATCTTTTTCTTTAATTTTTCAGAATGTATCTCAAAATTTGGGATGTGTTTTACATACAAACCAACATCAGAAAAACGACTAGAGGTAAATCGGAACATATCGCGAGCAATCGCTAGGTCAAAAAAACTTTCAGAACTATTTTTTTCTAAACTTTGTTGTAAAAGATAATGGAATAAAAACTCATATTCCTCTTTCAATTCAGGGCTTAAAAACTCCCCTCGATTCTTGCGGTTAAAATCATTTAAGATACCAATGTATTCTTCAGGTTTTTGGGTTTTTGCCAACTGGAACAATTTCAAAAAAGGATTCAAATGCTGAATCGCAGAAGGTTGGTTTTTCAGATAATCAAGTTTCCATTTCAAATCATTCCATTTTTCTTGCCAAAACTTGTTTCCTTCGCCTAACTCTTTGTCTATGGATTGAATTTTTGAAACCATAGACGAGGCCATTTCAAAATCCCCACGGAGCAATAAAGCTTTCGCCAACTCTAGGCGAAAAAAAAGTGTCCTGTAACTTCGCCCTTCCCTTGCTTCTTCGGCAAGTAGCAACTCAACCAAGGAATTCACTTCTTGGTTCTTCTGGAATGGAATGGAAGTCAGAAGCAAATGATAAAACAAAGTTCGGTTTAAATGTGAAAGTTTCGTTAACACCGATTCACCATTAGTAAGATACTCTGGAGTTAAGGACATAGGTTCAAAATATCCCGTCTGGAGTTGTTCTTTCCAAGCGGTATACAATCTCAATCGATATGAATCATAAATGGAATCTGCATATCCAAATTTTGTAAAATCCCGCGAACGAACTTTTTCATCAAAATTTTTCCAGTCCTTTTTAAATCCATAATTATAAGCTGAAGTGGAAGTAAGTGATGTAAGGTAAATATCCTTATCACCTAACAAAAATCCTTTGTGAAAGTATATTTCCAAAATACGATTTTTGGCGACTGTTTTCTCTTTCGGGGTTCTAGCAAGTTTAGTTAGTTTGTTTGTTTCTGATTCTGCCTCGTAAAACATATAGTTTTGGATGTATAAAGTACCCAGACGATAGGCTTGCAAAAAAGGATCCTCTTTTGATTCCACTTTCGATCGAAGTTCATTTTTGACCGAAATCTCTTTTACATTCCCACTTCGGAGTTGAAAATAAAACTCCAAAGCACCCAAATATAAATCCTTTTCTTCACCGATAAAATCAGAGGAATTGTATTTACAATCCTCTTTGTCCTTAGAAGAAAGACAAGAAACCAAATACTCATATCGAATTTGATTTTGAAATGGTGATTTAGAATATTTTATCCAAAGAGGCCTAAAAATTGTTTTTTTGGAAACATTGGGGAAAATTTCCGTTTTTAATTTTGCCAGTTTTAACTCTAAACTTGGCAAAAGCAGATCACTATCATCTAACAATGTAGATGCGGTATAATAATTTTCATAAGCATCTACAAATTCCTTCGATTTCTCTTTTAAAAATCCTTCGTCAATGAGTTGTTTTGCTTTTTTTTCTAAACCATCCTTAGAAATAGAAAACTCTTTCCAATTTCCGAGAAGTAAACGATTCGGATCTTTTGCAAACTCATCTAACCTCATAGAGGAAAAATCTTCGCTGTTTTTCGACGTTATAGAAACTATATTCTGAACTCGTTTTGAACGTAGTACTTCAAAGAGTTTACTGATTAAATTCCAATCTTTCTCTGTGTCAAAACTTGTATCATTCATTCCAATCATGGAAATTTCAGATCCACTTCCTTGGAATATTTCACGTAATGGGAAGACTTGAGATTTTTCATCACCAAACAAACTAGTTTGATTACTAAGAGGACGATTTGTTACCAGATAATCGGTGTCATACAAATAAACACCCAAATTACCAGAAGGGAGGGTTCGTACATTCTGGTTTTGTTTTCTCTTTTCACTTTCACCATAGATAGTCACCCACTTCAGTCGACGTTCAGTTCTTTCAGAAAATAATTCTTGGTGATTCCTATCGAAGTAAATTGCAGGGTATATGTTTGATTTATGGTATTCTTTCAAAACGGATTTCACCAAACCTCCGTTTGCCTTCGTTCCGATGAGCTGGATGGTTGGGTATGTGTTTTGTATTTTGGGAATACAGACACCCAAATCTCCCTGTATATTGCAAATATCTGCTTTTAATTTCCCGTCCTGTAAATAAAGAAAAACATTCGTACCATTCGCAGGATAAAATCCAATCCAACCATTTAAAAACAAATCAGTTGCCGAACGTTTTGGTTCTAAAAAAGGTGCACGTTCCGGTGACACTTGTTTTATCTTATCAAGAATGACATCTAAATTCTGAATTTCCGATGTTTGTTGTTTCAAAGAAGCAACCACAGATTCGCGTTTTAATGCCTTTTCAGAAATTGAATTACTGAGTCTACGATATCCCTTAACCCACTTTACTAAATCTTGGTAATATAAATTCAATTTTGAATCTTCAAATTCAAATTGCGCAGAAATCAAATCTCGAAACAACTCAAGACTTCTAAAGTTTTCCCAGTGATTGACAAATGCTTTTGTTTCATTTGATGCCAGTTGTGTTTCCGAATATGTTTCTAAAAAGTCAACTAATCGATGTTTAGGAGAAAAAAGACGAACATTTAAGTTGGATTGGTACGTTTGGAAAGCATCCTTTCCATAAACCAAATGATTAGTTTTTTTATCCGATCCTGAATTAAACTTTTCCCACTTAAATCGCAGCGCATTCGCCCAGAACATCTCTTCATCTAATCTAAATTCGTAAGCTAGTTCAGAGGTTTCTTTCCATTTTTTCTCTGCTAAAAAAATATCACCTAACTTCATATAAATGGAATAAAGATTCAATTGCGCACGAACTCTCGTTCGTCTAGAAATCGGATCGTTTGACAAACCGATGATCCGAGGGTCGACTAAACCGGGGTTTTCCATAACCTCAACGGCTTTTCCTAAAATTTGATTAAAATCTTTTCCTTCTTTCTCTAAATGCAGAGAAAGATAATACAAACTGGTTCCGTATACAATGTCAAACTTGGGATTGTTTGATCTAAATTGATTTTCGCAAAACTCAATCGAATCTGTACAATTAGAAACTTCTCTTTGTTTCCAAAGTTCCAATTGTTTCAGAAACTGATCTAACAAGTTACGTTTGGTCTCTATCGAGAAGTTTGATGATTCTTGAAGGGAAAAAACTGAGTGTCCATAATTTTGGAATAAATTTTCGATTCCCTTGTTTGATTGGTTTTCAAAAAGAATGTCAGTTAGTTCTTTATAATGTTCAACTGCTTCCACTTGTAACTGACTTCTTTGGTAAATTTGTGCTTCTACTTGTCTTGATTTTGCGAGAATATTTTTACCAATGATTGTCTCATCTAAATCCTTAGAGGTGATTAATTCGTTTCTTGTTTGGATCTCCGAAAGGGCCGCAGTGTATTCTTCTTGTTCGATATGGTTTTCAATTCGAATTCCCAGTGTTAATAGGTATTTAAAATCATTCGGGAACTCACCTGGAAATCGACCATCACCTTTCACCCGGAAACTGTCTCCAAAAAACACATTTAGGAAACTCCATTTTCGAAACCGTGTAATGATCGATTCTTGATTTTTTTTATATTCAGCTTCTGCTAAATTTAACATTTGATAGGAATCACGAAAACGACCAATCTTCTGAAATGCGATCGCCAAATAATTTGCCAAGTTCACTGGACTAATAAACTTCACATCTTTGTTGTAGGCAATGGCAGTTTGAAAGGAAGCGATGGCTTCTTCATAATTTCCAAATTCTAACTCAGATAGACCTTTTAATGAAAATAAGAGAGCTAACTTTGATCGAATTTCATTTAATTTGCCTAAAGAAAAAGAATTCGGATCGGAAGCATATGTGTTTACCGACTGGTAGTATTCATTTTTAAAATAAATATCTATTGATTTAGAAAATTGTTCGGAAGCTTTTTTATACTGTCCTTGATAAATTAAAGATTTTCCATAATTGAATCGATAGATTGCTTCTTGTTTATATCCTTCAAATTGATTTTTAACAGATAAATAAACAGACACATCTTCTACTTTACTATAACTTTCATTTGCTTTTGGGAAATTACTCAAAAGGAAATAATTGTTTCCTAGGTTTAAATTAAGATCGGAAAGAACCTTACGGTCCCCATATTCATCTCCCAAAAAAACTAAAATTTGATTATAAAGTTCAATATTTGCTTCTAAATTTTTATCTGGAAAATACTTTTTATAAAGAGTTTCATAAACATCAGAATCAACTTCACCAGAATTTGGATTCTCTTGCATTTTAATCAAATCTACATACTGATACAACCAACCGAGTAGTTGATAAGCATCATAGTGCGTAGGGTCTGCATAAATGATCCAACGAAGTTCTAATTCTGCTCTTTTGAAGTTTTCTAAGATTTCTGTTTTACGAGCATCGGTCATTGTGCCCGTAGAATAATAATAAGACTCAAAAGTTACATATTTGTTAATCAGATAATACGAATATCCATAGAGAGTAGCAAGATCCAAATATGGTCTGGCCCGAGGCACAGCTTGTTTGTAGTATAATTCAGTCCAACTAAGAGCCTTTTCAGAGAGGACTTCTATTTTTTCAAAATCCTTTACATCAACGACACCGCGAAGCAATTCATTATCAGTAAGTAAAGATGTAATTCCAGAAATATTACCGACCACATTGAGTTTATCTTTACTCAAAATATTAAGTTGGTTTAATAATGCGCGCTCTTCTTCTTCACGTATTTTTTTCCCATACAAGAAGATAGTATCCACCATCTTTCGTTGATAATAAATAGCATACTCTTTGTATAAAGAGTCCAAATACAAATTTCTTGTTTTTACAAGAAACATATTTTGATTATTAAAGAAGTAATGAAAAGAAGATTGAAGTAAGTCACCAATTCTCTCAAACTCAACAGCCTTGTTTTCAAAATAAAAGAAGGCACTTTGAATATCTTCCTCTCCTAAATCAACACCAAGGATCGGATCGTAAAACTCTAAGTATATTTTTAAGTTTCGTAATGCATCTGATGTATTTCCGGCTGATTTTTGGTTATAGTATTTTAATAAGTTGGCTCGCAACAAAACAGGACTTTTGTATTCGGCAATAAATGAAGGAGTTTCAAAAATAGAAGGTTTTCCTGGAGGCTCCAAATCCACCTGAATGGGAATGGGAATAATAGAATCCAAAACCGCATTTGACTCGTTAAACTTTCGAATGTCCGACAATGCTTTGGCTTTGAGATATTTTAATGCCATTGAATATTGTTGAATTTGATTGGTATCTGGATCGACAAGCAATGTATCAACGTAGGAAAGAATTGATTCGCTGTTTCTGTTTTCTGATATTTTTTGTATCACGTCTTCCAAAAGAAAGCGTAGATCTCTTTTATGGTTGTTTGAGAAAGGAAGAGTCGGATTCAATAAATAACGGGCCCTCTCCTGTTCCCATCCCTGAATCATATCCTTATATAGTTGTGACAACTTTAATGAATTAGGCTGGAATTCATATCCACCTAACCTTCGCTTAATTTCATCTATTTGATGGTAATCAGGAAATCGTTCGTAAATAAATCTTAAATTTTCAAAAGCGAGGATGTTTTTTTTATCTTTTTCTAATTCATCCACATATAGATGATATAACATTGCCAAAGAATCTTTTGTCCATTTAGATGTAGGAACCGATTGTATTTCGTAAAGAAAGTCGAACTTTCTATTATTTTGTTTGGATTCTTCCCAATGTAACAAAAAAAGAGCAAATTGATTTTGACTGAGTGCTGATTTTTGACGATAGGCTTCAAAGAAGATTCGAGCTTCTTCTTTTTTCCCAACTCGTACCAAAGAAATATATTTTAAGACTGCTACTCTTGCAGAATAAACCGAAAACAAAGGATCATCTGAGTAAAACAACTCAACCGAATCTAAAGCTAAAAAATATGAATCTAAACTTTGTCCCGCAGAAAAGGTTTTTGCATATTGATACTGCTCGCGGATGTTCGGTTGTTTGGGAATGGCACCATTTTCTGGAATAAAATAAATATTGATCGCATTGAAATAAGATGCAGAAAAAAGAATAGAACCTCCATTAAAATTAGAGTAACGAACATCAAAGTTAGATGTTTCACCAGAAGAAAGAACCCGTTCCTCTCCCGTTTCCAAATTTTTCATAACAAGAATGCTATTATCGCGTTCATCCAATTTCCCATTTTGATTCGTATCCTTTCGGATGGAGGCATAGTATAAATTTTTGGATTTAGGATCTACTGTAGGAGAAAAATCTAAAAACGAGTTATTTGTGATTCTCTGAATTTCAGAATTTTGCAAACCGATACGGTAAACCTCGCCTTTGGGTTCTTCAAAATATGATATATAATAAATATAATTTCCATCTGCAGAAACATAAGGAGAAGTAGCTCCCTTAGTTGTAACCTGTGTGATTTGGTTTTGATTCTCTAACTTGATCGCACAAATATTTGGTAAACCAGGAGTAAAACGATCTGAAATAAAATAGATAGTTTTTCCATCAGGGGACCAAACTGGATCCGTATCAACGACTCCTTTGGTGTATTCGCCTTTTTTGTTTGGTTTATTAGTAAGTTGAATAAATTCATCGCTAATGAAACGATTACCTTTTAATAATTCATGGGTCCATTCTTCAATGTCCATTGGCAATAAAATTAAGTCACCTTCGGAGTCAAATTCCTCGGACACGAACACAAGATACTTTCCGTTAGGTGATATAGAAGGTTTCGATTCAGAAAAAGGGTGATTTGTCACCGGCACAACAACCGAACTTTTTAAATCACGAAACCAAATATCAAAATTTCCTTTTTGATCCGTTGCATAAAATAAGTATCTTCCATCATATGTTGTGGAACTATAAAGATTGTTTCCTCTTTGAACGGTAAGAGGGAAAGGTTTTGATTGAGTTGGTGAAAAATAGTTTTTCGAAATGGCAGAATAGTCGAAATCGACATTCGTCATTTTAACATTTTTCTGAAACAAGATACAATTTGAAAAATAAAAGAAAAAAAGGAAAATGGGGAAAAAAGGAAACCTTGGAAATGGTTTCATTGGAATTTCTCCCATCTACCATTTGTTGTTTCATAGTATTCCCCTGCCGAAACAGATTTATAATATTCATCAAACAATGTTTGTTTGAATTGAACCAACTCCTCTTCTTTTTTTCCTTTTTTCTTTTGTGTAAGGATTTCTTTTTCCCAAATGATTTTTCTTGATTCATTTAAGAATAAAACCACGTCTTCTACTCGTTTTTTTTTGGCTGGAATCTCATACTGAGCATAACTCGGTAACCCGCTCGCCAAAGGATTTAGTTTAACCAGACCAGCCGGAGTTTCTCCAACCATACCGTGCATTTTGTACTTTTTTAACTCTGGCATTAAATAATTTAAACGAATGCGATGAGCTTTGATATCAGGATCAGAATCTTCGGTAGCCAGTTTTTCACGATTTGATCTACCGTTTGAGGAAGATTGGATGGAGGCGATCATCCAACCTTCTTTTTCTAATTCTCGATCTTCCCCCACCATTTGTTTTTCTGCTGCAGTTTGTGCATTGGTGATGGTGATTGGTGGAACCTTTAGATTTAAAAAGGATTTACATCCCAACAAAAGGGATAAAATAATAAGACGTTTCATAAATACCTCACTCTTGGTATGTTTGGATTTCGCTTTGTGCTCGTTTCAAAAAATTTGCCAGAGGCATCCTCTGTTGAGAAATTTTGCCATCTTCTAAGTTCACCAATAAAGATAACAAAGATCGATTGAAATATACATCCGCATAGACCAACCCTTTTGACAAAGATACATCTATTTTATTGATCGTATAGCTATCCGTTATACGATCAATAATGAAATTTTGCGGAGAAATAACATTTAAAGCACTTTTACCGAAATCACGGCCGATTTGAAAAATGGAAAAAAACAAATCCAGATTGGCGACAGGTTCACTTAAATCTCTTACAGATATGTTAAGGTCTGCTTTTAATTTCCCATCATCAATTTTATCTCGTACTTTGGGAGCCATCAATTGTTTTAAGTCAATGTCTCTAATTAGAAAATTCCCACGAAATTCCATTGATTTAGGATCCAGATTTCCTAAGTTAAAAATCATATTTTTTCCAAGAACCAATCCATCCAAAGAATAGGATCGTAAGGATTCAATATTCGCATAATTTTCTTTATACTCAATGGAAGCAGTAAGACCTGGACCTTCTTTTTGGCGCTTCACATATTCAAATGGTAAATTTGGTATACTTGGATGAGTTCCGAGAACATGACCTATTGTTAGGTTGGCAGGTTGGCTTCTTCCATAGTTTTTTATGAATATAGACTTATCACCAACGATCAAACTATCTTCAACATTACGTGCTAGGTTATGTTGGATTGGAATTTTTGCGATTACTTCTTCCAAAAGGTATGCTTGGCATTGTTCCCCAGGGCATTTTTGATTATTGTAAGCAATCACAGGGACTTTAGAAAAAAATTCACCAGTGATATCATAATCACGAATTTTTAAGTTTAATCCCAAATCTCCTTGGAAACTAATTCCTTTTGCTAAATATTCTTTGGTAGCAGACAGAAGACCGAAGGATAAATCTAAGTTTCCAAAATAAGGACCTAACGGCGGTTTTGGTTTCCCCGTTTTTTTCAAATTACCACTTAGACCAAAATTAAAAATACCACCAAAGGCATTTATTTTTAAAGTTTTGATTAGAATTTCGTTGATATCGTTTCCAGACAGAGAAAGATCAGTTACCAATTTCAAATCTTTCAATTCCAATCCTGGTAACTCCGCACCTAAGTCTGCTTTAATTTGTTTCGAGTTTCCTGATCCCGAATAACGGGCATTCAGTTTTAATTTTGGATGATTTCCTAGTAGGTTTTGGAGCGGAGAAACTTTTTCTTTTAATACCAAAGGAAGAACAAGCAAAAGATTAGATGTATACACATTCAAACCTAACGGCGTCAAGGTTGCCGAGAGTTGGGAACCCAGTTGAACATTTCCTCTTAAGTCCAATTCTAAAGCTTTGTTTCCTGTAATGGTTTTTTGATCGAGTTTTAAGTCAGAAATTTTGATTTCAGATAAACCAAAGGGTCGATCAAATAGTAAAGCTGTATTTAGACTAAGGCCCAATAAAGAGGAAGGAGAACGTGAACGATCCAACTGGTAACGAAAACCATCAATTTTTGCATTTGTCTGAATGGAAAGTGAAACAAACGATTCTGCTAGAATCGCAGCATCCATTTTTAATTTTCCACCTAAATTAGAAACATAATCACCTAACTGAAGCTTATCTACACTTAAATGAAAATTTAAACCTTTTGGTTCGGAATAATCGCCAAAGAAAGATAATGAGGCACCGTTATAATTGATATGAGAAGGTGCCATAACGATTGCGTTTATATAAGGGAAAGGTTTTTCAGCAGTTTGAGGTTTGGTATCGGCGAAGTTCAACTGGGAAACAATGTCGATTAATGCAGAAGGAATAGAATGAGCTTTTGATTTTCCTATTTTTAAGAATAACTGATTTGCTTTTAGTTTTAAATTTGCTTCCGCATTTTGCCAATCTCCGCGAATGCCTGTACCTTCAAGGGAAAGATCCCCTGACAATTTCATTTCAGGGATGATCCCAGATAATTGGTCCAGTGATCTTTGCAAAACGGTGAGTTGCATTTTGGATTTTTCAACTGTGATGTTTACTTTCGGTTTTTCCTTTGATACGTCCAAAATGGAACCAGAAAAACTAAGCCAAGATTGACCAAGGACTCTTAGGTCCAACTGATTCAATTTAACTTGATCCAATTGATTATCATAGTGGATATCAGATAACAGACGTAAGCCTAACTGAACTGGTTTTTTCCGTACTTCCAGTAAGATATCATCTTTACCAATGTCTGTGGTGAACAAAAACATTTCAGGAGAAACAGTCCTATCCCATTCAAATCGTAAAGAAAGAGGAATGGTTTGTTTCCAGCGTAATTCTGTTGAATCCAAATCTAAGGGAATTGGTTTGGAAGCATTCAAAGAGAGGAGAATATGATCAATTTGATTGAGGACGGAAAGATCTAATGGAATGGATGTGAATCGATTGGTTTCCAATTCCGTTTGTAAAGAAAGATCTCGGACAGAAAAAAAATGGAGAGAACCTGTATCTCTTTTTAGTTGGAATTCGACTGCATCTAAATTAATGTAAACACTAGCCTGTAACGGAAGATAGGTTTTGATTTCTGTGAGTGGCGGTTTTGGTTCCGGAACTGGTTCTTTCGTTTCTGCTTTGTTTTGTTTTAGGAAAGAAAGAAAATTCCATCGTCCCGAACTTTCTTCTATTTGGATTTTTCCATCCGTGAGTCCAATTTCTGTGATCCTCAGTTTTCCAAAGACCAAAAGTGGAAGGTTGTAACGAAGGCTAAGTCGTTTGGCCTCCACCATGGGAAGGTTTTCAAAGGGTGCTCCTGGATAGAGCCGCAAGTCTTCGATCTCAATTCCAAAAAACAGGGAAAAACTGCGAAAGTTCCCCTCCATCCTTCCCAATGTAAAACGAGAGATAAGTTCGGGAACTATTAGGTCCGCAGTGAAGGAATTGAATACAGACTTATAAAGTAGAAAAAGGACAAAAAGTCCGCGAAAGGTTTTGGTTTTGGCGATTCCTAAACTTACCTTCAGGATTGGATTCATTAGTAGAATCGCCTCGCGCGATTAATATTCGAAGGAGTCTTCAGCCTCTTCCAGAGTTTTATAAATCTCGAAAACACTAGAAAGTTTTGTAATTTCCATTAGGTTCTCGATATCGGAATTTAAGTTCGCAAATACAAGTCTACCATTCAGGCCGTCGATATGTTTATAAATATTTAGAAATGTTCCTAAACCAGCTGAGTTGATGAAAGGAACCTTTTTCAAATCTATAATAAACTTAGGGACTTGGCCTTTTTTGATGTACTGTTCAATCTTTTCAGATAGCTCGAACTCATTTCCGGCTTTGATGGCACCTTCAATTTTAATGATGTGCACGTCGTTTTTACTAGTAACTTTGATTTTCATAACCCTTCGGAAGGTGGTGTTGCCATTAAGATCCTTTGATTTTGCTGAATGTAAAGCAAATTTTTATGCATAGTACAATAAATCTTTGCCAGCCCTTCGGAGTTGATGTTTTCCCTGTGACAAATGGTTGCGAACTGCCTTCCTGGAAATTCCTAAGAGCTTCGCAATCTCTCTTTCCGAATGAAAACTACGATCGATGGTTTTTGTTCTTCGTAAAATCCAGAGTTTCTTTTGTTTCAGATACCATTTTCGTCGGTTCTGATCCGTTGCTTCATAGAGTTTGCGAGTGTACCTCGTAATCATCCCAGAAAGTCGGGATAAAATTTGGCGTTGTCGAAACCGTTTCTCATCTAGATTCCGATAAAAAGTATCAATGTCATGATTCGTTTCACGTAACTTCCAAAGCAGGAGTTGTTTTAGATTCTGTTTCATTGGCAAATCAAACTGTAAGGACAAAACAAGAGCCGTTATTGCCGGCAACTTTTCCAATTCCGCTTTTAAAGGGTTTTCAATGTCCAAAAAGTCGATGGGATTCTCCTCATTTGCCGGGAGATCATAGTTCCATAATTGTAAATACAATTCCCCTGACTCAGAAATTTCGGTCCTGCGGAATCTGTTCCGATACTGATTGAAGGCATAAGTAACAAAAAAGCCAAGAACATTCGTTATATGGTAGTTTAGACTTAAAGTCCACATTTTGGAAAATACTTCCAAAATCGTCACAACCATCTCACAACTTTCGTCTTCCGTAATTTTCCTTTTTTTGGCAAGTCGGTCTACCATCCAGATAGGCAATTGTTCTTTTACAATATTGAGATCATGTTTGGCTCTTGCTTCTTCGATCAAAGGTAAAATCTTTTCATCTAGTATTCTTGGTAACATGGATGGAATTTATAAATCACCCATAGAAGAAAGAAAGATTATTATATTATATAAACCGAGTATCTCTTCCGTTTTATGAACTTGATTTGTTCAACTACGAACTTTTAAATTTATTTTTTGCGATTAACAGAAGTGAGACTGAAAAGATCACATGGAATAAATTAAAAAAAGCAAAAGGGAAAAACGACATCACAGAAACACCAAGAGAAGTAGACATAAAGGCACCGCAACTGTTCCAAGGAATGAGTGGCGATGTGATGGTTCCAGAATCTTCTAATGAACGTGAGATGTCTTTTTCTGGAATGGAATTTTCTTCAGCTAAACTTCGAAAGGCACGAGCAGGGATGACAAGAGATAAGTATTGATCTGCTGTTACCAAATTCAAAAGGAACGATGTTCCCATAGTCGAAAGAAGTATGTCCCATTTGTCTTTGGCCCAAATTTTGATTTGGATTAATATTTCATTTAAATAACCATATCCTTCCACAACAGCACCAAACCAAACAGCAGAAAGAATCAATATTTCTGTAGGAAGAATCGCGACCACTCCCCCTCCACTTAAAAAACGATCCAAAACTTCGTTTCCAGTATGTGATTCAAATCCAAACACCAATGTTTTCCAAGTCTGCCATTCGAAACCCAGTTCATTGATACTAAATCCAAGTGCCGATACAATTCCGAGTATTAATGATATTCGAATATGCAATTTAAAAAATGAAGATCCAAAAACAAGAACCACAGGGATTAACCTGCTCCATGAAATACTGGAGGAAGGAAGGGAAAAAATAATACCAGGTCTTAAAGATAAGTCCGTATTCTGATGAGAGTTCAAAACATAAAGGTTTAAAATATAAAAACCTAAAATTGCAACCCCAAAACTGATACATGTTGTCTTTAGCATATGTTGGATATGTTTCCAGATAGGAACATGAGTCAAACTAGATGCTAAATTGGTTGTATCGGAAAGGGGGGACAATTTATCTCCGAAATAACAACCAGAAACAATAGCACCAGCGGCCATTGTTTCTGGAAAGGAAATGACTTCTGCAACTCCCATAAGCGCAACACCTAACGTACCAGCGGTGGTCCAAGAAGAGCCAGAAACCATCGCGGCAATGGCGGAAACAACTGCCAAAGATGGTAAAAAATAATCAGGCTGCAAAAACAAAATCCCTGCCTGAATCATTGTTAAAAGTACTCCCGAATATGCCCAAGAAGCAATGAGCATCCCAACAAAAAAAAGAATCTCCATGGCAGGTAGTACAGAGAAAAAGTTTTTACGAAATGATGATTTTAAAAATACGGACTTCCGATACCTTCGTTGCAAAAAAGCAATAAAACCAGAAACCAATAGAGCTAAAGGATGAGGGTATGGAACAATCCATATAAATCGAAAAAAAAGAATCGAAAGAATTAAATAAAGAAGTGGAGAGAGCGAAAAAAACATAGAGTGTGTTTTTTCGCTCTTCATACTTTAAAGAAAAGTAATATTGATATAATAGATGGAGAATCCAAATAAAAACAAAATACCAAACCAAGAAAGTAAATTCATCCAAGGTTTAGGTCTTTGGTCTTTAGGAATCTCTTTTCCAAATAATATCAAGTGATGAATGAGGGCAAGTACTGGGGCATTCAAAAAAGAAACCGTAGTCGCAAAATCCACCAAACTCTTCATATTGGTTCTAAAAAAAAGTAAAATCAAAATGGAACCCACACCCACAAGTAGGATCCAATACCAATATAATTTTTCTGTGGGAATTTTTTCCAATGATTTGAACAATCTGCGACTTGCGTTTGAAACCACTCTGGGGTAAGCATCAAAACAAGTCAGAGTTGTAGAGAACATTGTAAAAAATGCAGCAATTAAGATAATGGGATAAGACCAAGAGCCAATGGCGGTCGTATACAATTTAACAAGTTCAGAAGCAAAACTGACTGCCTGAGAAGAAAATTCTGCTCCTGTATTATACATCATGTTTGCACCCAGTGCCAAAAAACAAACGGCAAGCAAGGTAGTCCCAATATAACCGATGTTAAAGTCGATCATCGCATATTTCATTGGAGGAAGTTTACCATCTGGCGTTTTTTTGGCTAGGGTCCAATCTGACTGCCAAACCGCTGCCTCAATGGGAATCGGCATCCAACCCATAAGGGCAATTAGGAAGGCAACATCTCCAAGCTCCGAAATTGAAAAAGTTTTTCCTGCTGTTTCTAATTTGGGTATAGCTGCGTAAAATGAAAGGATCATGGCAACAATAGTTGAAATAGTTAACAAAACCACTATCCATTTCATTAGGCCGTCGAGAGCTGCAAATTTACCAATTGCAAGCAAAAGAAAACAGAATATTAGAATTATAGAACAAAGCAACCAAGGTTCCATAGAAATTCCAAGAAGATTTGAAAATAGTCCTGATGTGACAAGTGTTACTGTAGCGACAATGATACACATTGTTCCGACTGAAATTAGAAAAAAGATCCATACAGGAAGTCTGCCCAGTGATTCGTATCCATCTAACAATGATTTACCGGTGATAATTGTATATCTGGTTCCGACGACAAAAAATGGATATTTGATCAAATTAGCAAAAAGAACAACGAAAAGTAATCCGTATCCATATACGGCACCAGCCCGAGTCGATTGCACAAGATGGGAAACACCAACGGCGGCTCCGGCATAAAGAAGGCCAGGACCAAGATAAGCTAAAAAAGGAAATCGTCTCATTTTGGACAAATTGGCCGGTTGGATCAGTTTTTGCTACTCTAATCGAAGGTCTATCGATTCAAATAACGAAATAGAATTTGATTGAGGGCTAAAATATCGATCGGTTTGGTCAGAAATTGGTCCATTCCCACATCAAAACATTTTTTGCGTTCTTCATACAAGGCACCTGCGGTGAGGGCAATGATGGGTACGGAAAAACCAGATGGTTGTTTGCGAATTTCTGTGACTGCTTCTAATCCATCCATATTTGGCATTTGGACATCCATAAATACCAAATCAGGAATTATTTCGCGAAAGAAACGAACTCCCTCGAGTCCGTCTACGGCTTCGAGAATTTGTGCCTTGGGAATGTATTTCTGAATCATCCGTTTGAGAAGGTCACGATTCATTTCATTGTCTTCCACCACCAAAATTTTTGGTGAAATTTCATTCAGTACGGGGTGATGGATATTCGCAAATAATTCATTTTGTAGTTCATTTTCTGATGAGACTATTTGGTTTGAAGCCTGGCCCCCTGCACTACATTCGATTACAAATCGAAATTCCGTTCCAATTCCCAACTTGGATTGGACTTCAATTTCTCCTCCCATCAAATCTAACAAAGATTTTGTGATTCTTAACCCAAGCCCAGTCCCACCATACCTTCTTGTTGAATTGGATTCTCCTTGCCAAAAGGATTGAAATAGATGAGTTTTTTGTTCTTCAGAAATTCCTATACCTGTATCGGTAATGCTAAATTTCAATTTTGTTTTTTGTAGCGATGCCTGGGCCGCACTTACTTTTAATACCACCTCACCGAATTCTGTGAATTTCACAGCATTCCCTAACAAATTAATGAGTATCTGGCGTAGTCTAGTGGCATCCACCAAAATAATTTTTGGTAATTCGAGTCCAACTTCGAGTTTGAGATCAATCCCCTTTTCATTAGCTTTCCATTTGAGAACACCTAACGAATCGTTGATGATTTGTTCCAAATTGGATGTAACTTCATTCAGAACCAATTTTCCAGCTTCAATCTTTGAAAAGTCTAAAACATCATTGATGATACCCAAAAGCCCGTGTGCACTGCTGATTGCATTTTGTACATACTCTCTTTGGTCCGAATTTAAATTAGTAGTTAATAATAATTCATTAAATCCAATCACTCCGTTTAAGGGAGTCCGAATTTCGTGGCTCATGTTGGCAACAAATTCTGATTTTGCTTGGTTTGCCCTTTCTGCTTCTTTTTTGGCATTGAGAAGATGTAACTCAGCATTTTTTCTATCTGTAATATCGTTTAAGTGAACCACAAAATAGGAAGGTATTCCGTTCCTATCCTTCACTAATGTATTTGAAATCTCTACCCAAAGTATATTTTGATCTTTCGAAAAAAAACGTTTTTCGTAAATCATATTCTCTTTCGAACCACTAAGGGCCAATTCTCGAAATGTATCAAAAACCTGTTTGTCTTCTTCATAAGCAAACTCATTAGACCTTCGTCCGATGAGTTCGTCAGATTCATAACCTAACATCGATTCTAGTTTTTTATTCACTCTGATAAAACGACCGTCTAGGTCCAAAAGACAAACTCCAACTCCGGCATTATCAAAACTCATGCGGAATCGTTCTTCGCGATCTGCAAGTTCTTCTTGGAACTTACTTTCTTCCGTAATGTCGCGGTTGATCGCAATGAGCCCAATTGTATGTCCTGATTTATCTTTTAAAAAACTAGCAGCAGATCGAATTTTTAGTTTTTGTGAATTTTTATTGTATTGGTATACCTCTCCCTGCCAAATTCCATTGGTTTGTAGTTCCGATATCCGACTTTCTCTTGTCGTTTCATTCTGTTCTGTTTTTAAAATAGAACCTGTGTATTGCCCGATCACTTCTTTTGCAGTGAATCCGTAAATACGTTCAGCGGCTAAATTCCAATTGATGATTCGGAATTCCATATCCGTAACAATCACCGCATCATAAAGATATTGTAAGATTAGCGAAGAATACACCTCGCTCGGAATTAAATTTTCCATTACTCCAATCACAAAAACCGCCTGCGAAAAAAGTGCAAGCGATAACCGACAATTCGTAGACATGAGTATATCTACCTATTTTTAAAAAGAGATCTCATCCCTTCCTTAAGACCCGAAGTTGATTGGTTTTTTAGAAAATTAAGTTATTTGAATGAGCTCAATAGGAAACTTTCAATTCGCTCCTCTATCTAGATGGATTTTATTCCCTATAAAAAAAACCAACCTGCCAGTCGACATTTTGGAACGGTAGAATCCACCCGGCAATCATCCGGACCACACAGTGCACCCACAAATAAAAAAGGCGCTCAACTAATGGAACGCCTTCAATAAACGATAATGACAAACTAAAGCGATGTCCTACTTCCCGCCCCCACTCGCTGTTCCGCTCCGCGGGCGAGTGTCCGAGTCTTGCTCCCTATGGGTCGCAAGCCTGTCATTTCGCGAACAATTGGTGACTAGCGGTACTATTGGATTCGTTCAATGGGAGAGTAGGACATTGCCGGGTTAGCACTCATAACTCAATAAAAAAAGGCCAACCGGAAGGTTGGCTTTTTTTATGTACAAAATAAAATCCATTGAACGAATCCAATAGTACCGCTAGTCACCAATTGTTCGCGAAATGACAGGCTTGCGACCCATAGGGAGCAAG
>NZ_RQHK01000001.1 GCF_004770475.1 Leptospira mtsangambouensis | reverse complement strand
GCCTATTTCGATGCAACCTAGATGGATCCAATTGTTCCCATACTGATATTTCAGCGGGACAAGGAACTAATTCAGGTGTAAATCCTTCCGCAGCAGTCGATACTATCAATGGAAAGTTATTGGTTGTAACCTTTAATTCATCAAACATTGGCAAATCAAGTCTATTCCGATGTAATCTAGATGGATCTGATTGCACCCACGCTGATATTTCAGCGGGACAAGGGAGTTTCTCAGGTCTTTCCCCTTCCGCAGCAGTAGATACAATCAATGGAAAGTTATTGGTTGTAACCCGAAACAATTCTAACAACAATAGTAAACCAAGCTTATTCCGATGCAATCTAGATGGATCTAATTGTTCCCATACTGATATTTCAGCGGGACAAGGAACTAATTCAGGTGTAAATCCTTCCGCAGTCATTGATCCACT